>JANNPN010000458.1:0-5782 GCA_031400185.1 Polyangiaceae bacterium | reverse complement strand
GTCGCGAGCTCGGGGCGCTCGGGATCCGCGAGTTCACCAACCAGAAGACGATCGTCGTCGCGGGTTGATCGTCCGTGGTCACGGTGCGGCGGCGCGCCGCCGGCGGAGCCAGTAGTCGAAGCCGATGCTGACGCCCGTCCGCTGCGGCAGCGTGACGACCAGCGCCACCATCGCGATCCCCCACACGACGTAGAACCACCAGGCGTTCGGCACCCAGAGCCGCAGGAACACCATCCCGATCAGCGGGACGACGAAGAGCACGCGATCGAGGACGAACAGGTAGCCGAAGAGGTCGCCCTGATCCTCGAGATAGCGGAGGCCGCAGCGCGCGCAGCGCTCGTGCATCACGTTCAAGCGCTTGAAGAGAGGTCCCTCGCCGCACTGCGGGCAGCGCTTCCGCCAACCGCGCGCCACGAGCGTCTTGAGCGGCGGGAGCGTGGCGCCGTCCGCGGTCGCGGCGGTCACGCCTGGTCGCCCTTTGCCGTCGTCACGCCGGGTCCCCTCGGCGTCACGCCGGGTCCAAGAATACGGGCGCGCGCTTCTCGATGTTCGCCATCACCGCTTCCATCTGGTTCCGACTGCCGATCAGCCGCTTCTGCTCGACGCTCTCGGCGCGGAGGATGGCCGCCGCGCCGTCCTCGGCAGCCTGGTTGTAGAGCCGCTTGGCGCCGCGGACGGCGTCGGGGCTCTTGCCGGCGATCTCGCGCGCGAGCGCCATCGCGGCCGCGTGCGGCTCGGGATCGGTGCGGGTAATGCATCCGTAGCCGACGCCGTCGGCGGCGCTGAAGACGCGGCCGGTGAACGTGAGCTCGCGGAGCACGTCGTCGCGCATGAGCGTCCGCGTGAGCGCGATGCCGGCCATGTCGGGGACGAGCCCCCACTTGATCTCCATGATCGAGAGCTTCGTGTCCGGCGTCGCGATCCGGACGTCGGCGCCGAGCATGATCTGGAAGCCGCCGCCGAACGCGACCCCGTGCACGGCCGCGATCACCGGCACCGGCAGCTCGCGCCAGAGCCACGCGACCTGCTGGAACAGGTTCGCGGACCCGTGCGTGCGGTCGGCGAGGTCGGCGGTGCCGCCCGCAAGGCCGGTAAAGCTCCCCATGTCGAGTCCCGCGCAGAACGCGCGGCCTTCGCCGGAGAGCACGACGACCCGGAGGTCGGCGGCCCGGGCCAGCGTCTCGCCCGCGGCGGCGATGCCGTGGAACATCGCCAGGTCGAGGGCGTTCATCTTCTCGGGACGGTTCAGGCGGACGTCGGCGATGCCGCCGTCGATCGCGATGCGCACGCGTTCGTTCATGGATCGGTCTCCCGCGGGGAGCCTTGTCAAAAGGCCCGACCTCTCGCAAGATTCGTCACCGAACGATGGAGGAGGGTGCAATGGCGATCGGCCGGACGTGGCTCGTGGCGGTGGCGGTTGGGATGACGGTGACGGTCGGTGCGGGCGAGGCACGCGCGCAAGCGGGCGACGACGTGTGCGGCGACGCGGATGGCAACGGGTCCGTCACCGTGACCGACGGGGTCCAGACGCTGCGCGCCGCCGCCGCGCTCTCGAGCAGCTGCACGAGCGCCCGCTGCGACGTCGACGGCAGCGGTGCCGTCACCGTGACCGACGGCGTGAACGTGCTGCGGAGGGCCGCCGGGCTCGCCGTGACCGAGTCGTGCCCGGGTACCAGCACGACCGCCGTCGTCAAGGCGTTCCTCGGCGAGATGACGAAGATCGCGCGCGTCCAGGCGTCGGCGGCGGTGGCCGACCTCCGCATCCGCGCCGCGGCGATCACCGCGTGCGACGAGGGATTCCTCGAGAGCGAGGGCGACACGACCACCTTCCACGACTGCCGCTTCGGCACGCTCGTCATCAACGGCCGCGTGACGTCGGTGACCGTGCTCTCCGACCCCGAGCACGGCCGTTTCGTCCGACGCGACACCTACGACGCGTACGACGTGCGCTTCACCGACTCGAGCTTCACCTTTCGGCAGACGGGGACGAGCGAGCTCGACATCGACACGCAGGCCGGCCGCCTCGTCGAGAACGGCACGCTCACCATCTTCACGTCCGACTCGGCGCTCCGGCAGGACGAGTACACGCTCACGAAGCGCGATCTCACCATCGATACGGCGACCGGCACGGTAGTGACCGGCGAGCTCGTGTCGGCGCTCGCCGCCGCCGGGCTCGCCGGGATCAAGGAAGTGACGCTCGGGTTCGTGGTAGGGACGGCCGCCGACGTGGAGGTCGAGTTCG
This sequence comes from Polyangiaceae bacterium, assembly GCA_031400185.1. Lineage (GTDB taxonomy): Bacteria > Desulfobacterota > Binatia > UTPRO1 > UTPRO1 > UTPRO1. The sequence goes on along the minus strand of JANNPN010000458.1, from coordinate 3,540 downwards.
ACGACGGCCACACGGCCGTCTTCAGGTACGATCTGAAGACGAACGAGCTCACGCAAGTCACGGGACGCGTGCGGCGCGAGCCGATCGCGCGTCCACGCGCGTCGATCGCGCGTTCACGCGCGTCGATCGCCCGTCCACGCGCGTCGATCACCCGTCCACGCGCGTCCCGCGTGGCGTGAGGACGGCGCTACTCGCCGAGCTCCTCGAAATTCTTGACGCCGACGAAGTCCCCCTTGCCGAGCGGCACGCCGTTGTGGCGGAGGATCGCGTACGCGGTCGTGACGTGAAAGTAGAAGTTCGGCACGCTGATCCGATGAATGTACGTTTCACCGCGCACCGACGTGCCGCCCATCCACGGCGGCGCCACCCGCCGCTCCTCCGCGCCGGCGAAGTCGGCCGCCTTGAAGGTCTTCAGATAGGTGCCGCAGGTCGCGAGGCGAGCGCGCAGGTCGGCGATGGTCGTCTCGGTGTCGGGATGCGACGGCGCCTTCTGGCCCGAGAGATACGCCGCGGCGAACTTGGCGGCGTCGCACGCCGACTGGACCTGCTGCACGAGCGCGTACTGATCCGGCGCGAGGCGGGTCTGCACGAGCACCTCGGCGTTGAAGCCCTTCGATTCGGCGTACTGGACGCCGGCTTGCAGCCAGGCGTCGACGTTCTCGAGCATCCGGCCGTACTGTGTGACGATGTCGAACGCACCCATGGGTTGCTGCTCCTTTCGCTGCTGACGATGGCGGGCTTATCTCCGGTGTGCCGAGGCGAGTCCATCCGGTGACGACGGCGACTCCGCACGGCACGCCGCCGCCCCTCACGGCGGACGCCCGGCCCTGGCACGAGCGCCTCCAGGTGTTCGCGTACTCGACGCGCGCGCTGCGGCTCGTCTGGACGACGAGTCGCGGCCTCACGCTCGGGCTGATGGCGCTGGCCCTCGTGTCCGGGCTCGTCCCGGGCGCGATCGCGTGGGTCGGTCGCGGGCTCGTCGACGCGGTCGTCGCGGCGAGCACGGGCGAGGTCGCGCGTCCGAGTGTGCTGCGCTGGGTCGTCGCCGAAGGGCTCCTCGTCGCCATGCTCGCGGCGGCGCAGCGCGGAACCATCGTCGTGCAATCGCTCCTGCGGGCGCAGCTCGGTCACCGCGTGAACGTGCTCATCCTCGAGAAGGCGATGACGTTCGAGCTCCGCCACTTCGAGGACAGCGAGATCTACGACCGCATGACGCGCGCGCGCCGCGACGCCTCCACGCGGCCGCTCAGCCTCGTGATGGCGACCTTCGCGCTCCTCCAGCACGCGATCGCGCTCGCGACCTACGGCGTGCTGCTGGTGGCGTTCTCACCGCTCGCGGTGGCGCTCGTCGCGGCCGCGGCCGTACCGGCATTCCTCGTCGAGAGCCGCTTCTCGGGGGAGGCGTTCCGGCTCTTCCGCTGGCGGACGCCCGAGACCCGGCAGCAGACGTACCTCGAGTCGGTGATCGCGCGCGAGGACAACGCGAAGGAGGTGATGCTCTTCGGCCTCGGTCCGACGCTGCTCGCGCGGTACGAGGCGATCTTCCACCGCGTCTACGGCGACGACCGTCGCCTCACGGTGCGGCGCGGGCTCTGGGGCGTCGGGCTCGGGCTCGTGTCGACGCTCGCGTTCTACGCGACCTACGGCTGGATCGCGCTCGCGGCGGTCCGCAAAGAGATCACGCTCGGCGCGATGACGATGTACGTGCTCGTCTTCAAGCAGGCCCAGGCGTCGCTCGCGGCCGCGCTCGCGGCGATCGGGGGCATGTACGAGGACAACCTCTACCTCTCGTCGCTCTACGAGTTCCTCGAGACCCCCGTCACGCCCGCGACGGGGACCGTCACGGTCGGCGTCCGCCCGGGCGACGGCCTTGGATTCGAGGCCGTGTCGTTCGTCTACCCCGGGAGCGAGCGGCCCGCGCTCTCCGAGGTCTCGTTCCACGTGCGGCCGGGGCAGAAGCTGGCGCTCGTCGGCGAGAACGGCTCCGGGAAGACGACGCTCATCAAGCTGTTGACGCGTCTCTACGAGCCGAGCGGCGGCCGCATCCTCCTCGACGGCACCGACCTCCGCGACTGGGATCTCGCGACCCTGCGCCGCCGGATCGGGGTCATCTTCCAGGACTTCGTCCGCTACCAGATGATCGTCGGAGAGAACATCGGCGTCGGCGACGTCGCGGCGCTCGACGACGAGGCGCGCTGGCGCGCCGCCGCCGAGGTCGGGACGGCGGCGCCGGTGATCGCGGAGCTCCCCGCCGGCTATCGCACCCAGCTCGGGCGGTGGTTCCAGGGCGGCCGCGAGCTTTCGGGCGGACAGTGGCAGAAGATCGCGCTCGCGCGCGCGTTCATGCGGCGGGGCGCCGACATCCTCGTCCTCGACGAGCCGACGGCCGCCATGGACGCCGAGGCCGAGGCGCGGATCTTCGAGCATGTGCGGGCCGTCACGGAGCGCCAGATCGTGATCCTGATCTCGCACCGCTTCTCGACGGTCCGGATGGCCGACCACATCGTCGTGCTGCTGGAAGGGCGGGTGGTCGAGGAGGGGAGCCACGAGCGGCTCATGGCGGCGGAGGGCGTTTACGCCCGGCTCTTCGGCCTGCAGGCGGCCGGCTACCGCTGAGCCATTGCGCATCAGGGAACGGCCTTACGTAGAAACCTGTTGCCTCTCGTATATATTCTGGCATGGTGTGCCCGCCTGGTCGGTCCCGGCCGGGTGCTGCAGAACACCTAGAAAACCGCCGAGGAACTCCGAGCCTCCCGCAGGTGGCAGGGCGCGATCTCAAGCACAACGCGAAAGCGAGAGGAGAGTCCCCCCATGCAGTTGCTCCCCCCGAACCTCACCCGGATCCTCGCAATCTGTGCGCTCGTCGCCATCGCATCGGCGGCCGACGCGCAAACCGTCACCGTCAACCGCTGCGCCGCCACCAAAGTCCGTTGCGTCATGGGCTACACCCACGTCTGCGGCGTGCAGGGCGTGCTCGGGCTCTTCAAGTGTCATCAGACCGCGACGTTGAAATCGCGCTTCATCGATCAGGTCTGCGCGAACCGTTGCGAGGACAAGATGCTCGAGTGCTTCCGCGACGCCGAGCGACTTGGTGGCTGCCTCACGACCGGCGACGTCGGCCCGATCCAGGCGAAGGTCGAAGCGTTCGTGACGGACGCCGTCTCCGACCTCATTCCGGGCTTTCCGTTCCCCGTCACGAACACCTGCGCAGCCAACAAGCAGAAGGCCGTCGCAGAAGCGACCGCCGCCAAGCTCGAATGCTTCGAGGACCCCATGCGACGCTTCCCCGGCGTCGTCGCGCCGAACTGCCTCGTCGGCGCCGACGCCAAGTTCACCTACGCGTGGGACAAGATCGAGGGGAACGGCGGCTGCCTCACGACCGGCGACGATGCGGCGTTGCGGGCGAAGCTCGACGCTTTTGTCGCCGACGTCATCGCCGACCTCAACCCCTGAGCGCAGGTCGCTGAAAAAGGCCGATCTGCGTCGTTGCTCCCTCGCTCACTTGTGCGGCGTAGCTCCGCTACGCCTCCGCGTTCGCTC
>JANNPN010000457.1:0-16696 GCA_031400185.1 Polyangiaceae bacterium | reverse complement strand
GCACGGATCGTCGCCGCCGACGCGGTCCTGCGCCTCGCTCCCGACGATCGCATCCTCTGGACGCTGCCGCTCGCGTATCACTTCGCCGTCACGATCCCCGCCTACCTCGGCGCCGGGGCGCACCTCCTGCTCGCGACCGAGATGCCGCCGGCGACCCTGGCATCCGCCCTCGCGACGCAGGAGGCGACCGTGCTCTACGCTGCCCCGCTCCAGTTCGCCCGCCTCGCCGCGGTCGCGACGGCGCCGCCTCTCCCGTCGCTTCGCCTCGCACTCTCGACCGCGGCCCCGTTGCCGGCGGAGGTCGCGGAGCGCTTCGAGGGCGCCTACGGGCGGCCGATCGGCCAGGCGTACGGCATCATCGAGGCGGGGCTGCCCTGCATCAACGCGCGCGACGACGCCCGCGTCCCGGCGACGTCGGTCGGGCGCGCCGTCCCGGGCTACGAGGTCGCAGTGGTATCGGAACGCGGCACCCCGTTGTCCGCCGCCGAACGAGGCGAAGTCGTGGTGCGCGGCCCCGGCCTCTTCGACGCGTACTACGCGCCGTGGACGCCGTGCTCGGCGGTCCTTCGCGAGGGCTGGTTCAGGACCGGCGACGTCGGGAGCCTCGACGCCGAGGGCGCGCTCACGCTGCACGGCCGCACCAAGTCGACGATCGTGGTCGCGGGGCTCAAGTTCTTTCCGGAGGAGGTGGAGGCGGTGCTGAACGCGTTCCCGGCGATCACGGAGTCGCGCGTCTTCGCGCGCGAGCACCCGCGGCTCGGCGAGCTGCCGCACGCCGAGGTGATCCTGCGCGCGGGCGCGACGCTCGACCGCGAGTGCCTGGCGCGGCATTGCGCCGATCGGCTCTCGCCCTACAAGGCGCCCGTCGAGGTGCGCGTCGTGACGGCGCTCCCGAAGACTGCCGGCGGCAAGATCCTCCGCCGGGGCTGACGACACGTTCGTGGACCGCTCGCTGCGTTGGTACGAACTCGCGGGGCCACTCGTCCTCGCGACCGTGCTCCGCGCCCATCGGCTCTCGTCGCAGATCCTCGTCGACGACGAGTGGCACATGGTGCACAAGCTCCGCGAGGGCGCCTGGCTCGCGAGCGTGGTCGGGGACTTCGGGAGCAGCGATCACTCGATCGGGCTCACGCTCCTTGGGTGGCTCCTCGGACGGGTGACGACGCTCGACGAGCTGATGCTGCGCCTGCCGTCACTCGTCGCCGGCCTCGCGCTGGTGATCGTGGTGCCGGCGCTCGCCGCGCGCCGGGTCGGCCGGGCAACCGCGATCGTGCTCGCGTGGCTCCTCGCCATCTCGCCGCTCCTCTGCTTCTTCAGCCGGTTGGCGCGTCCGTACGCCATGACCGCGCTGCTGGCGCCGGTCGCGGTGCTCGCGTTCGAGCGCTGGTACCGGGCCGGCGACACGCGCGCCCGCGCGACGTACGTCTGCGCCGCGGCGCTCGCCCCGCTGTTCCACTTGCCCGCCTTGCCGGCGGTCCTGGCGTCGTGCGCGCTGCCCCTCGTCACGCGCGGCCTCCCACGTTCCCCGGACGCGCCGACGCCGCGCCGGGTGGCGTGGTCGGTCGCCGCCACCCTCGCCGCGATCGCCCTCGTCCTCGCGGTCCCGATGTGGCGCACCGGCGCGGGCGTCGTCGCTCGGCTCCAGGCGGACCATCCGAACGCGGCGACGCTGCCGGGTCTGCTCGAGCTTCTCGCGGGCACCGCTCATCCGGCAGGCCTCGTCGTAGTCGCCGCGCTCGCAGCGGTCGGGCTGGTGTCCGTCGTGCGACGCCATCCGTTCTTCGCCCGCCTTCTGCTCACGACGATCACGGCCCAAGCCCTCGCCGTGGCGGCGAGCGGCGCCGCCCAGTCGCACGTGCCGATCGTCGCGGCGCGCTACCTCGGGGTCGTGTTGCCGCTCCTCTGGATCTTCCCCGCAGCCGGTCTCGCCGCGGTGGCCGAGCGGCTCGGCCGCCCGTCTCCGCACCTGGTCGGCGGCGCCGCCGCCGTCGCACTCGCGCTGCTCGGACCGCTCGGCGGGATCTACCGCGTGCCCAACGACTTCACGAACCACATCTCGTACCAGGCCGACTACCGCCCCGGTCGATACTTCGAGCGCTTCCGTCCGCACGAGATCGCGACGTTCTACCGCGAGCTCGCGGCCCGCCCGCCCGCGAGCGTCACGGTCGTCGAGGCGCCCTGGTACTTCTACTTACACCCGTTCGCGTACACCCAGCGCGTGCACCGCCAACGGGTGCTGATCGGCTTCGTGGACGAGGGCGAAGCGGCGGTACGGAGCGGCGAGGTCGGCGGCGCCGATCCGTCCCTCCACCTCCGCAACGCCGTGCACCTCGGCGACCGCGCGGCGCTGAAAGATCGCGGGGTGGATTTCGTCATTCTCCACCGCGACTTGCGGCAGGAGATCACGTGGCCGGGTGGCGTGACGGACGCCGCGGTCGACATCGCGCCATGGGAAACGCGGTATCGCGCCTGGTTCGGGCCACCGGTCTTCTCGGATACCCGTATCGCGGTCTTCACGATCCGTTGACCGCAATCGCGACGGCCCCGCTTGAAGCCGAGCCCCGCTCTCGGCAAGAAGTCGGCGTCGTGGCGCGCATCGAGGCGGACGGATGGCGGCGGTGGCGGACGCTGATGCGCGGGGTGCTCCCGTTGGCGCTGGTCGCGCTCACGCTCCGGGCGATCGTTGCGTGGTCGCTGCCGCTCGACGCGACCGACGCGATCCGCGAATGCGCGCCCGACGAACGCGGTCATCTCGACATCGTCCAGCTGATCGCCGCCGGCGAAGTGCCGTCGTACCCCGACAACACGACCTCGGCCTACGCCGCGCTCTCGCCGGCACCCTACTTCGTGCACGCCGCCTTCTATGCGCTCGGGCGCCAGCTCTCGGACGTCGAGGGCCTCTACCGCTTCCCGCCGCGGACCGCGGCCGGCGACGGCTACCTCTTCGCGCGCGCCGGGAGCGTGCTCCTCGGCGTCCTGACCGTGCTGTTCCTCGCCGGGAGCGCGTACGTGTGGACGGGCGCGGTCGGCGTCGCGCTGAACACGGCGACGGTGGCGACCCTCTATCCGCAGCTCGTCTTCGTCGGCGGTTACAGCAATGCCGACTCCTTCACGATCGCCGCCGGCGCGCTCGTCGTCTTGACGCTCGCGCGCTGGGCGCGCGCCGGCGAGGGCACGCACGGCCTCGTCCCGCTCGCGTTCGCGCTCGGGCTCGTCGTGCTCGGAAAGCCGAGCGGACACTTCCTCCTGGTGACGACCGCCGGCTGGGTTGGCGCGATGGCGCTCGCGGGGCGCGTCGATCGCGACGCGACCCGTCGCGCCGTCGTGGTCTTCCTTGCGACGTGCGTGCCGCTGCTCGCCTGGAACGCGTGGCGGAACGGCGGCGGCGACGCGTTCGGCCTCAAGCACTACGCCGACTGGCTCGCGTCGCTCCGGCATCCGTTCGTGCCGGGTACCGCCGTACCGGACGCGTTCGGACTGTTCGTCGAGTGGTTGTCGCTCTCGTCGTTCGGCGTCTTTCGGAACCTCGACCTGCACCTGCCGCTCGGCATCTACCTCGCGGCATTCGCGTTCCTCGCGGTCGGCCTCGTCGTCGGCGCGCGTCGGGTGCGCGCGGCCGACGCGACCGATCGCCGCGGCATCATGTGGCTCGGCGCGAGCTGCCTCTTGAACCTCGGGCTGGTGATCTACAACTGCTGGTTCGTGAGCTTCTCGCCGCAGGGCCGCTACGTGCTCTTGATGGTCGTCCTGCTGACCGCAATCGCCGTCTCGGCGCCGGGTCGCGGCGCGCGTGGTGGCTTCTGGAGGGTTTGGCCCTATCTCTACGGCATGCTCCTCGCGCTCTCCGTCATCTGGGCGATCGCGTTGATCTATGCCAACCCCTGCGTGGCCGCTGCCTGACGCGCGCCGACCGCGCGGGGTGGTCGCGGCCGCCCTGGTCCTCGGAGCGACGCTCTTCTCGGCCGTGCTCGCCGAGGGGCTGGTGCGCTCGTTGGTCCGGCGCGACGCCGACGGTCAGGAGTGGATGCGCGACGTGCGTCTGCGGCCCTATCGACTGCCGCTCGCGCAGATCCGCGCCACGCTCGCTGCGCTCGCCGGCCCCGAGGCCTTCCTCACGTACGATCCCGAGGTCGGCTGGAAGCCGCGGCCGGGCGCGCGGAGCCGCGACGGCCTCCGCCGCGTCGACGGCGCCGGCATCCGCACCGATGTCGAGACGGCGCCTGCGGCCGCTTCGCACGTGCTTCGCATCGCCCTCTTCGGCGACTCGTTCACGTTCGGCGACGAGGTCGGCCAAGACCACACCTGGGGCGCCGCGCTCCGAGAGACGCTTGCCACTCGCGGAACGCCGGCGGAGGTCTTGAACTTCGGCGTCAATGCGTACGGCATCGACCAGGCCTACCTGCGTTGGCGAACCGCCGGCCGGCTCTACCAGCCGGCGGTGGTCGTCCTCGGCTTCCAAGCCGAGGACGTGCTGCGAAACCTGAATGTCTTTCGGCCCTTCTATTTCATGAACAGCGAGGTCCCGCTCTCGAAGCCACGCTTCGTCGCCCGCGATGGCGTGCTCACGACGGTGAACGTCCCGACGATTCCTCCCGAGCGCCTGCCCGCCGTGCTCGCCGCGATCGACGACGAGCCGCTGCTCGCCTACGAACGCTACTTCGCCGCGCACGCGTCGCATTGGTGGATGCAGAGCAAGGCCGCGGCGCTGGTCGCAACGGCGCTCGCCGGCACCCGCTCGAACCCCTGGGTGCTGACGGACGAAGCCCACGACCTGGCCGCGCGCATCGTCGCTGCCTTCGCGGCCGACGTGCACGCCGCCGGCGCGGCGTTCGTGATCGTCCATCTCCCCCGCCGCGAGGACTTCACGACCATGCGGAGCGGCGCTCCGCTCTGGTACGCCGACCTCCTGCGCACCCTCGATGCGCGCCACGCCGTCGTCCACCCGGAAGCGACGATCGCACACCCCGACGACACGATGTTCGCGCCGCACGGACACTATGCGCCCGCTCTGAACCGCATGATCGGCGCGACGCTCGCCGATCCCGTGCTCCGAGCCGCCGAGCGCCGCTAGCACACGGCATGCGACGCTCCCTGGTCCGCCGCGCCCTGCCCCTCATCACGCTCCTCCTGGGGCCGGCCGTACTGAAGGCGTTCTTCCTTCTGTCGCTCGCGCCGACACTCGCGTTTTTCTTGCGCGCGGCAGGCGAGCGATGGGCACCCGTCTACCGAGCGCGCGCTTCTGCTCGACTGCGCGATCGCGATCGCAACTGGTCTTTCCGTATGGATCTATCGCGTACGGTAGGCTCGCCGCCTCCGAGCCCGACGCGGCGGAGCGAATCAGGCGTCGTCGCGCACGGCGCTCACGAAGCGGATCGGCATGCCGGCCTCGTCCGCGATCATCCGGAACCCGTGCGCGGCAAGCCACGCATCGACGTCGCGCTTGTGCCACCCGTCGACGAACGGCTCGTGCATCCATTTCGCGACCAAAAAGAAATAGAGGCCGAGCCGGCCGCTCCTTCGCAGGAGCGCGCGCCAATCACTTCCGCGGAACTGCACCGGCGACGGCTCGGCGATCACGAGGCGGCCGCCGGGGACGAGGATGCGGCGGATCTCCTCGAGGCTCGCATCGGCCGCATGCGGCGGCAGCTCGTGAAAGAGGAAGCACGCGCCCACACCGTCGAAGCGGGCGCTCGGAAAGCCGGTGCGCTCGCCGAGACCTTGTACGAGGCGCACCCGAGGGTGGCGCAACGCCGCCAGCTGCAGCAGATAGGGCGACGGATCGACGCCCCACACCTCGGGGATGCCGGCAGCTTCCATCGCGGCCGCGAGACCGCCGCTGCCGCAACCGACGTCGAGTGCCGCGCGGCATCCGGCGAGCTCGGACGCGAGCCGCGCCCGGGCGCGCCCCGCATGACCGAGCATCAACCGATCGAACCAGCGCGCGTACGCGTCGGCGTGGCGCTTCGAGTACACGCCGTTCGGCAGGTGATGGAACTCCTGCCGGAGATACGCCGGCAGACGATCGGCGCCGGGAAGGTCGGGCGGGAGCTCGACCTTGCGACGGGGGCCGATCCAACCACGCACGTAGGCGAGGATCTGCGCGGGATGACGGAGGTCGAGTCGGTCGGGCCACGCGTCGGGGAGCTCCGCGGTCCCCCAGTCGACGGCGATCGGGTCGCTCACGACGGGTTCGGCGTGGCGCGCTAGCTTCCGATCGTGTCGCATGCGCCGGAGCGGGTTCTACGGTCGGGCCATCGAGCCGTCAAGGCCGATCGATGGTAGGTCTCCGCCCATGACCGTGGCCCCCGCGCGCCGATGGAAATGGCTCCGGCGGCTCGCCGCGGGCACCCTCCTCGTGGTCGCCGCGGGCGCGCTCTTCGACGTCGTGACGCGCATCGATCCGCCGGCGCGGCCGGCGCCGGCGGCGCTCGCTTTGACCTACGACGGCGCGACCGCCCGCGCCGGCGCCGGGTACCTCGCCCGGCGCGGCCAGCTCTGGGTGATGCAGATCGCCGGCGACCCGGTGGCGCTCGGCTACCAGCACGCGCGACTCGCGAGCCCGCTCATGGCCGACGGCGACGGCCGCATGCTCGACCTCTTCGCGACGACCGTGCCGTCGCGTGCGCTCCGCGCGGTCGTGAGCACGATGGTGCGGGCGCGCTATCGCCACCTCGATCGGGCCTTCCCCGCCGACCGGCGCGCCGAGATCTACGGCGAGAGCGTCGGCTACGCGGACCCGTACACGTCCGTCTTTCCGACGTATCAGCGTCTCGTCTATCTGCATTCGCTCTACGACATCTCGCTCGCGTTCGAGCATTCCCCGCTGCTCGCGTGCACGGCCTTCGTCGCGGCCGGGCCCGCGACCGCGAGCGGGCACACGATCGTCGGACGCAACTTCGACTTCGACGTCGACCCGTGGTTCGACGACGACAAGATCGTCGAGATCGTCTCGCCCGCAGGCAAGATCCCGTTCGTGTCGGTCGCGTGGCCGGGCATGACCGGCGTCGTGACCGGCATGAACGCCGAGGGCATCTGGGTGAGCGTGAACGGCGGCCGAGCGGGCGAGCTCGACAGCCGCGGCGTCCCGGTCGTCTTCACGACCCGGAGCGTGCTCGAGAACGCCCGGTCGCTCGCCGAGGCGATCGCGACGATCGAGCGCGACCCGCCGATGGCGTCGCACATCCTGCTGATCGCCGACGGCGAGACCGGGGAGTCCGCGGTCGTCGAGCGCGCGCCCGGGCGCGCGCTCGGCATCGTGCGCGACCCGACGACGACCGTGCTCGCGAACCACTACCGCACGGCACCACTCAACGCCGACCCAAAGGACGCGCGCATCCGCGAGCTCACGACGACGAGCGCGCGCGACGCGCGCATGCAGGAGCTGGTGGCACGCGCGCGCGGCCGCATCGACGCGCGCAGCGCGAGTGCCATCATGCGGGACCGCCGCGGTGTCGGCGACGCGCCCCTGCCGCTCGGCAACCGGAACGCGCTCGACGCGGTCGTGTCGACGCATTCCGTCGTCGCGGATCTCACCGAGCGCGTGCTGTGGGTCTCGGAGGGCCCGCGCACCCTCGGCCGCTACGTCCGCATTGATCTGGCGGCTCGCCTCCTCGAAGGCGAAGCCGCTGGGGCTCGCGAGGGGACCGATGACATTCCGGCCGACCCCGCGCTCGAGGACGGCACGTGGGCGCGCCTCGTCCTCGGTGCGCGCTTCCGCAAGGAGGCCGGCGTCGCCGTCGGCGCACGGCGCTTCGAGGCCGCGGCCGATCTCTATCGCCGCGCGACCGCGATCCGTCCCGACGATCACCTCGCATGGCGCGGCCTCGCCGAAGCGAGCGAGCGCGGGGGCGACCGTGCGGGCGCGCGTGCGGCGTGGGAGCGCGTATTGCAACTCGCGCCCGAGGGTCCCGCCGCCGTGCAGGAAGCCCGAGCCGCGCTCGCGACCCTGGATTGACGACCCAGAACGCGCACGTTAACACCGTCGCGCGATGGACGACTTCCGCCTCGATGAGGACGCCGTCCGCAGGCTGCTCGCGCGCGCCGCGAACGCCGGGACCGACGCTGTGAGCGAAGTGCTCGCGCGTGCCGAGGCCGGCGCCCGTCTCGACACGAGCGACATCGCGGTTCTCTGGTACGCGCGCGCAATCCCGACCGAGACCATCGCCGCAGCCGCGCAGCACGTGCGCGGGTCGCGCGTGAACCAGCTCGAGACGTTCTCGCCGCTCTACATGACGAACACCTGCGACGCGGCCTGTCGCATGTGCGGCATGCGACGCGACAACGACGCGCTCGTTCGCGAGACCGCCGAGCTCGACGCGGTCGAGGCGCAACTCGGCGTCCTGCTCGAGCGCGGCATGCAGGCGGTGGCGCTGCTCACCGGCGAGTACGGTACCGAGCGCCGCCCGTGGGCGATGCGCTACGTGAACGCCGCGCTGCAGGCGACCGAGCGGCTCGGCTTCAACCACGTCCTGGTGAACGTCGGCTCGATCGACGAGGACGAGCTACCCGTGCTCCTCGACGGCATCAGCCGACGGGCCGACGGCAAGCTCGCCCCGAAGCTCACCATGTGCACGTTCCAGGAGACGTACGACCGCCGGACCTACGGCAAGTTCATGGGGCGCAACCCGGAGAACCCGCGGAGCGACTACGAGCGCCGCCTCACGAACTTCGACCGCGCCCGTCGCGCCGGTTTCCGCGTCGCGAACCCCGGCGTGCTGCTCGGGCTCTGCCCCGACGTCGCGTTCGAGATGGTGGCGGCCACCCTCCACGTCGAGCACCTGCTTGCCGTGGGCATGGAGGTGTACCTCTCGACCCCGCGCCTCCGGCGCGTGGCCGGACGCGAAGCCGAAGGCAAGGCCGTCGGCCGCGGCGTCACCGACGACGACTTCGTCCGCCTGCTGGCACTGCTCTCGCTCGCGCTCCCCGACGCGAAGCTCGTCCTCACGACCCGCGAGCCGCGCGAGATTCAGCAGCGCGTCGCGAGGCTGGTGAGCGTCCTCTCGGCCGGATCGTCCGCGGTGACGCCCTACACCGAGGACGGCGCCCGCTTCCCGCTCGAGGCAAGCCAGTTCGAGGTCATCGACCAGCGCCCGTTCGAAACGATCCTCCAGGAACACCTCGACGCGGGCGTCGCGATCGAGAATTTTCGCGGCTAGTACCGAAACGACGCAGTCGCGGTCTTGACTGCGTCCGGTCGCACGCGCGATGAGCGCGTCACGCAGCCGGAGCACGCGGCGGCGCCGCCGACCAATCCGTCGAACGGCCGCGGCCGTTTGGGGCGGTCGAGTCCCAAGCACTCCCGAGGAGGTCGTCGCATGAGAGTCGCCGGAGTCTTGCTGCTCGCAGTGTCGTTGTACGCCGCCGAGGTCGAGGCGCAGATTTGCGGAGACGCCGACGGCTCCGGAGCGTGCACCGTCACGGACGGCGTCGCGGCCCTGCGCCAAGCGGCCGGCCTCGGCAGCGTCTGCACGGGACGACGCTGCGACATCGACGGCAACGGCACCGTGACCGTGAGCGACGGAGTCGCGATGCTGCGTCTCGCGGCCCAACTGCCGGTCGGCCTCTCGTGCGGGACGCGGTTCGGCGAGCTCGTGAAGACGGTCGTCGTGAACGGCGTCGCCGCGGATCTCCATCTCGGGACGCCGCCCGCCTCCTCGGCCGGCACGCGTCAGGACGTCGTGTCGATCGAGGGCGCCGCGGAGGTCCGCAGTGGAGAGGTGGCGCGTTTTCTCGTCACCCTGGCACGCCGGGTCGAGACCCTGATCATCGCGTTCAAAGAGAACGGAGCGTTCGTCGACGGCTTCGCGCAGCTGAATGCGACGAACGAACCGGGGGAGGTCGATCTCGATCTCGCGATCGGCGAGGTTCCCGAGGACGTGACGAGCAATCTGCAAGTCGCCGGCAGCGTCGAGGGAAAGGTCGGCGGATTCCGGACGCGGCCGGTGTCGTTCAAGGGCGGCTGTGGGATCGGCGGCGGGGCGCTCCGCTTCGACGGGGTGAACGATCTCGTCACCTTCGGCGGCGTCGCGTCGCTCTCGCAGCACACCGTGGAGGCGTGGGTGCGGCCCGGGAGCAACGGCAGCTACTTCTTCGTGCAGAACACGAGCTCGGGACCGGCCTGCGGTGAGGGCATCCTGGTCGGGACGAACGACGAGAGCCAGTTCTGCTACGACCTCAATCCCGCCCGCTGCGGCAACGGCAACCAAATCTGCGCCGGACCGGCACGCCCCGGCGCCTGGACCCACGTCGCCGCGACGTACGACGGCACGATCGGGCGCCTCTTCGTGAACGGCGAGGTCGTCGGAACACTCACCAACGTCTCGTTCCCGGGTACGAGCTATTTGCGCGCCGGCACCTACTACTTCTTCAGCGGCGGACAGGACTACTTCGGCGGCGACCTCGACGAGCTGCGGATCTGGACGCGCGCGCGGTCGCGAGACGAGATCCGCAGCACGATGTCAGTGCCCCTCCGCGGGGATGAGGAGGGGCTCCGCGGCTACTGGCGCTTCGACGAGCCCGCGGGACAAGAAGTCGTCGACGCTTCGCCGACTGCACGGACCGGCACGCTCGGAACGGGCGGCGCGGCGGCAAGCGACGATCCCGCGCGGATTCCGTCGACCGTCTGCGGTCCGTAGCCCGGAGCCTCGCGTCGACTTTCAATCGACACGCGACTTCTTGGCCTCCGCGAGGGCCTGCATCTTCACGAGGTCGACCGAGATGAAGATGCCGTCGGCCTCCGCGGTCAGCACGTCGCCCGCGTAGAGGCGGCCCTCCGCGAAGATCTTCCGGCCCTCGACGCGCTGCACGGTCGCCTCGAACCGGAGCTCGGTGTCGAGCGGCGTCGGCTTCCGGTAGCGGATGGTGAGGGTGCCGGTCATCCCGGGCTGGCCGGTCGTCGACTGCACGAACCCGAGGACTTCGTCGAAGGCGGCGGCGACGAACCCGCCGTGGACGTGCCCCGGAGGTCCCTCGTAGGCGGGTCCGAAGCGCACGCGACCATGGACCGTCTTGCCATCCACTTCGAGCATGATCGGCGGCGCGAGCGGGTTCGAGAGACCGATCATCGGGCTGTAGTCGAAGAACGCGGCGACGTCGCCGGCATTGGCGGCCTCACCGTAGCCGAGGGGAAGGTTTCGTCGCGGATGCGTTGCCAGACGAGCGGCGTAGCGTTCGAGGCCGTCGGCGGCCGCGCGGAGCTCCTCCTCGGGCGCGTCGCTCACCGTGAGGCGCTCGATGACCTCGCGCATCGCCTTCGCGAGGCGACGTCGTTCCGCCCAGGCACCCGTCACTTCCGACCCGGCTGCCACCCAGAATGAGGAGATGCGCTCGCGCGTGTCGTCGTCGCCCATGGGGGGCATGAAATAGCGGAGGCGCACCGGCGTAACCAGCATGCGCCGGCCGCCGCCGACGTCACTCCGGGGTCGCCGTCTCGGTCGGAGTAGGTGTTTCCGTCGGCGTCGCTTCCGGCGTCGCGGTCGGCGTTGCGCTCGGCGTTTCGGTCTCGGTCGGAGTCGGCGTCGTCGTTTCCGTCGGCGTCGGTGTCGCTGTCGGCGTTGCGGTCTCGGTCGGCTCCGGCGTCGCGGTCGCCGTGCGGGTCGCGGTGACGGTCGGCGTCTCCGTGGGCGTCGGTGTCGGAGTCAGAGACGGCGTGGCGGTGACCGTCGGCGTCGCGGTCAGCGTCGGCGTGGCGGTGCGCGTCGGCGTCGCAGTGATCGTCGGGGTCGCGGTGACGGTCGAGGAAGCGGTGACGGTCGGGGTCGCGGTGATTGTCGGGGTCGGCGTCCTGGTCGCGGTGCGCGTCGGCGTGAGATCCGGCGTCTCGGTCGCGCTCGGCGTCGCCGTGGCCGTCGGCGTCGCGGTGCGGGTTGCGGTCGGCGTCGCCGTCACAGTCCCGGTCGGGCTCGGCGTCGGAGTGCGTGTCGCCGTCGCGGTCGGGTTCGCGGTGAAGGTCGCCGTCGGAGTCACCGCCGACGTCGACGTCGGGGTCGCGGTCCGCGTCGCGGTGACGGTGGGTGTCGGCGTGAGCGTCTGCGTCGGCGTGACCGTGGCGCTCGCGGTCGACGTGGTCGTCGCGGTCGGCGACAGCGTCGGCGTCGGCGTGCGCGTCGGCGACGCGGTAGGGGTCGCGGTGCGAGTGGACGTCGCCGTCGGGGTCGCGGTGACGCCGGTCGTCGCGGTCGCCGTCGGCGTGGCGTTTGCGGTTTCGGTCGGCGTCGGGGTCTCGGCCGTCGACGTCGGCGTCAGCGTGGGCGTCGGCGTCAGCGTCTCCGTCGGGCTCGCGGTCGGCGTGGCAGTCGCGGTCTCGGTCGCCGACGGGGTCGGGCTCGTGGTCGGCGTCGGACTGAGCGTCGGGGTCGGGGTCGCCGTCAGCACGCCCGGAGGCGGCGTCGCGGTGCGCGTCGGGGTCGGCGTCCGGGTCCGCGTCGGCGTGCGAGTACGGACCGGGGTCGCGGTCGGCGTCGGACGCGGGCAGAACCCGCTGTGCAGCTCGATCCCGACCGAGTCGAGCAACGCCTCGGCGCGTGGCACGGCGAGCTCGACCGCCTCCTCGACCCGGCACCGGGCGTTCCGGAGCGTGCATTCCTCGAACGCCGAGAGGCTTGCGACCGGACCGACGAACAGGCGTGCGCAGGGGTCGTCGAGGAGCGCCAGGTTCGCCCCGTCTGCCGCGCGCAGGATCGAGAACGGCGTCGCGCTCTCGTTGCACTTCTTCTCGATCGCGGTCCGGACCTTTGCCGCGAACCCATCGCGCTTGATCGCCTCTTTACTGCACTTCGTGGTGGCCTTCGGGATGCAGTTGGCGTCGAATTGCTTCAGCTGCACGCAGGTGAAGACGGCGTCGGCGCAGGTCTTGAAGCTCTTGTAGGTGGAGTTGACGTAGCTCGCGATCGCTGCCGTCGCCGCCTTGTGGCAGCTGTTCACCGCCTTCGCGGCGGCGGGGTCGAGCACCGCGAGCGCCGGCGCGGTCGGTCCGAGCACCGAAAGCACCACAAAGGCTGCAATGAGACGACGGAGGGGGATTGCAAACGGCATGCGCGGGCGAGTCACCGAGAGCCCGCAGCCTATGAACCGGGGATTTCCCGGTCAAGGCGCCATCGTCAGGGGACGCAGATCAACTTGAGCTTGTCGCTATCCCGCTCGCCCGTATAGAGCGTCGCGCTCGATTTGAGCGTCATCGCCCCCGCTTTGAGGCCGCTCCCGCTGACCCGGACCCCGATCGGAACGGCGAGCGTGTCCGAGCACACGTCACGGAGCTCGGGGCCGACGATCGCACCCGGGACCGGCGCGAACGCGGCGCGGATCGCGGCCAGCGCCGGGCGCTTGGCGGCCTTGTTCGCCGAGGGCGACTTGAGCTCCCAGCTCCGGACCCGCGTGCCCGGATGGCACGTAGGCACGTCGGTGTTGAGCGCGCAGACCCGCACATGGAACGTGCACGTGCCAAACGTCGCGTCGAAGTCGCAGCGCGGGTCGCCGTCGACGCAGGTCTGCACGCTATTGAACGCACCGTGCTTGTCGCGGAGCGGCGCATTGGCCGCGTTGTCGACCACCCATTCGATCTGGCAATCGCTGACCGGCGCACCGCCGCCGGGGATGCGCTCGAGGCGGCACGGCGCGCTGCAGCCGTCGCCGACGATGGCGTTGCCGTCATCGCACTGCTCACCGCACAGCACCTCGGCAATGCCGTCGCCGCACACGAGGCCCGGCTCCGGTACGCAGAGGTCGCTGCAGCCGTCGCAGCTCGTGCGGTTGCCGTCGTCGCACCCCTCGCCGTCGTCGAGCACGCCGTCGCCGCAATGCGCGACGCGACAGTCGGTCCGGCAGGCATTCGGCGTCACGTCGTCGTTGCCGGGCCCGTCGTCGCACTGCTCCTCGCAGTCGCTCGACTGCGCGCCGTCGCCGCAGACGAAACCGACCTCGACGTTGCAGTCGGCGTCGCATCCGTCGCAGCCGACGCGGTTGCCGTCGTCGCACTGCTCGAAATGGTCGACGACGGCGTCGCCGCAGCTCGGAAACGCGCAGGTCGTGCGGCACGCGTCGGGCGTCGTGTCGCTGTTCGCCGGTCCCGCGTCGCAGCGCTCGCACGCCGCGTCGAGAGCGCCGTCGCCGCAGCCGGTGTGCACGGGCGGCACGCAGAGCGCGCGAATCTGCAGATGCAGGTCGTACCCGGTCCGCCAGCCCTCGAAGAAGCGGCCGTCGGGGCGGGCGGCGAGGAGGAAGCTGCTGCTCACGGTCTCGTCGTGCATCGGGAACGACGCGTGCAGCGGGCGGCCGCTCGGGTCGAACGCGCGGGCGCGCGGGCCGACGTTGAACGAGTTCGTCCCCCACGCGACGTAGAGCCGGCCGGCGGGATCGAACGCCGCGCTCGGGAACGTGATGACCTCGGGGTCGACGAGGTCGACGACCGACCACGGACCGGTCGGCGCCCCCGCGTCGTCGTACCGCCGCGACCAGACGCCGGCGCGGAGCGCGTGCGTGCCACCGATCCGGCTCGCGACGACGACGAAGCCGCCGAGCGGGCTCGCCGCGACGTCGCGCAGGTCGAACGCGTCGGTGATCTCGAAGACGTCGCCGAGCGCGCCGCCCGCTCCGTCGTACACGCGGCCGCGGACGTGGATACCGTCCTGCCAAGTCACGACGAATCCGCCGGCGACGGGTGCGAGCGCGATCGTGAAGACCGAGAACGGCGCAATGGCCGCGACGCTCACGGCGGGGCCCGTCGGCACGCCGGCGACGTCGTAGAGGCGAAGCTGCAGCGCCGCCGATTTCGTCCAGACGAACGCCACCCCCGTGGGGAGGCCGACGGCACGATGCTGCAGGACGCCCGAGCTTTCGACCGTGAACGGCGGCACAGTCGGGTTGCCCGCCGCGTCGAGGAGGCGGGCGATGAGCGGCCCGCCCACGGCGCGCCGCCACTCCGCGACGTAGCCCCCGCGCGAGTCCGCATCGACACGCGGCCCGACGACGTCGAGCGTCTCGTCGAGACGAACGCTGGATCCGACGGCGCCCCCGGACGGCGCGAAGCGCCACGCCGTCGCCTCCTGCTTGTCCTGGTTTTGCTTCCGCGAGGTGGTGACGACCACGAGCGAGGAGTCGGCGCCCGCCGCCGCCGTGTAGTTGCCGAAGAAGACGTCGGTGTCGTACCCGCCGTCGATCGCGACGTACGGCGGCACCTCGAGGATCTGCGCGTGGAGCGGCGCCGCCCACACGACGAGCAGGACGGCGACCCCGACGAGGGGCTGCAGGACGTTCCTCATGGCTCGCACGTGAGCTTCAGCTTGTCGCTGTCCTTGGCGCCCGTGTAGAGCGTTGCGAGGGACTTGAGCGCGAGCGTTCCTTTCTGGAGGCCGCCCGCGCTCGACTTGAGCGCCACCGGGACCGCGAGGGTCTCCGAGCAGAGATCGGGCTGCGTCGGGCCGAGGATCGCGCCGGGAACGGACGCGAACGCGGCACGGACCGCGGCGAGCTCGGGCTTCTTCGCCGCCTTGTTCGCGGAGGGCGAGCGCAGCTCCCAGCTGCGGAGGCGACGCGTCCCGAGGTCGCAGGCATCGAGGTTCGTGTTGTTGGTGCAGACTCGGAGGTGGAACGTGCACGTCCCGAACGTGCCGTCGAAGTCGCAACGCGGGTCGCCGTCGCGGCAGACCTGCACGCCGCTGATGTGACCGTCCTTGTCGAGCCGCGGCGCGTTCGCCGGGTTGTCGACCACCCACTCGGCGTGACAGTCGGTGAGCGACGAGCCGCCGCCCGGGACGCGCTCGAGGCGACAGGGCTCGGTACAGCCGTCGCCCGGCGTCGTGTTGCCGTCGTCGCACTGCTCGCCGCAGAGCATTTCGGGGATGCCGTCGCCGCAGACGAGCCCGGGCTCGGGCACGCAGAGGTCGCTGCACCCGTCACAGCTCGTGCGGTTGCCGTCGTCGCAGCGTTCGCCGTCGTCGAGCACGCCGTCGCCGCAGCGCGCGGGCAGGCAATCGGTGCGACACGCGTTCGGCGTCGCGTCGTCGTTCGCGGGGCCGTCGTCGCACTGTTCGTCGCAATCGTTCGAGACGATCGCGTCGCCGCACTGCCATCCCGGCTCCGCGTGGCAATCACGATCGCAGCCGTCGCAGCCGACGCGGTTGCCGTCGTCGCAGTCCTCGAAGTGGTCGACGACGCCGTCGCCGCACGAGGGCGTCATGCACGTCGTCCGGCACGCGTCGGGCGTAGTGTCGCTGTTGGCCGCGCCCGCGTCGCAGCGCTCGCACGGCGCCGACACGATGCCGTCGCCGCACCCGGTGTGGTGCGGCGGGACGCAGAGGGCGCGCACCTGGAGTGCCAGGTTGCCGCGGTCTCCCCATCCTTCGATGAAGCGGCCGTCGGGGCGGAGTGCCAAGTGCAGCTCGCCGGTGCTGCCGCCGGTGTTCTGGAAGGCGCGAAACGTCGTCTGGAGCGTGGCGCCCGAGGCGTCGTACAGCCGCGCACCCGGGAAGGCGTCGGAACCGCCCTGCGCCCCCCAGGCGACGTACAGCCGGCCGGCCGCGTCGAACGCGGCGTGCGGCCAGGCGAGCGTCGTCGGCTCGACGATCTCCACGACGAAGGACGGGCCGAGCGGCGCTCCCAGGTCGTCGAAGCGCCGGCCCCACACGCCGGTCGCGTAGCGGTGGGTGTCGATGCGGCGGCGGCGGCCGATCACGACGAAGCCGCCGAGCGGGCTCGCCGCGAC
>JANNPN010000427.1:0-15406 GCA_031400185.1 Polyangiaceae bacterium | reverse complement strand
ACCGCATCAATCTCGATGCCGCCGATTCGCGACGCCGTGTAGGTGAAGTACTTATCTATCAACTCCTGCCCCAGGCCGAGCGCCTCGAAGATCTGCGCGCCGCGGTAGCTCTGGATCGTCGAGATCCCCATCTTGGTCATGACCTTGAGGATCCCCTTGTTGGCGGCCTTCAAGTAATGCGCGACGGCGTCGTCGGCGTCGACGCCCTTCAGGACGCCGTCGCGGACGAGCTCCTCGACGGTCGCGATCGCCAGGTAGGGATTGATGGCGCCGGCGCCGTAGCCGACGAGAAGCGCGAAGTGCTGCACCTCACGGGGCTCGCCGGACTCGATGACGAGGCCGCAGCGGGTGCGGTTGCCGCTCCGGATGAGCTGGTGGTGGACGGCCGCCGTCGCGAGCAGGCTCGGGATCGGCGCGTTCTCGTCGTCCATGCCGCGGTCGGTGAGGATCAAGAGCGTCGCGCCGTTCGTGATCGCGACCTCCGCTTCCCAGCAGAGTACCGAGAGTGCCTTCTCGAGACCGGCGCCGCCGTCCTGCACGCGGTAGAGCATCGGGATCGTGACGGACTTCAGCTTCTCGCGATTCAGGGCTCGGATCTTGGCGAGCGCCTCGTTGTCGATGACCGGCTCCTCGAGCTCGAGCTGCCGACAGTGCGCGGCGGACTCCTCGAAGAGGTTTTCCTCGCACCCGATCGTCGCCTTCAGCGACATCACGAGCTCCTCGCGGATCGGATCGATCGGCGGGTTCGTCACCTGCGCGAAGAGCTGCTTGAAGTAGTTGAAGAGGAGCTGCGGCTTGTTGGACAGCACGGCGAGCGGTGTGTCGGTGCCCATCGACCCGACCGCCTCCTGGCCGTTCAGGGCCATCGGCGACATCAGGAACTTGAGATCCTCGATGGTATAGCCGAACGCCTGCTGGCGGGTGAGCCGCCCCTCGTCGTCGTAGGGAGCGGGCGCGCTCGCGGCCGGCAGGTCGTCTAGGCGGGTCAGGCTCTCGTCGAGCCACTGCTCGTACGGCTTCCGGCGCGCAATCGCCGCCTTCAGCTCCTCGTCGGCGATGATCCGGCCCTCGGCGAGGTCGACCAGGAACATGCGACCCGGCTGGAGGCGCCCCTTCGCGAGCACGTTCTCGGGCGCGATGTCGAGGACACCGACCTCCGACGCCATGACGACCAATCCATCCTTCGTCACGACGTACCGCGAAGGTCGCAGCCCGTTTCTGTCGAGGACTGCGCCGACGACGGTGCCGTCGCTGAACGCGATCGACGCGGGACCGTCCCAGGCTTCCGTGAGGCAGGCGTGGTAGCGGTAGAACGCGCGCTTCTCCGGGCTCATGCCCTCGTGCTTCTGCCACGCCTCCGGGATCATCATCATCACCGCGTGCGAAAGCGGCCGGCCGGTGTGGACCAGCAGCTCGAGCGCGTTGTCGAAGCCAGCCGAGTCGCTGCCGCCGGGCGCGATGATCGGGAACAGCTTCTCCATGTCCTCGCCGAAGAGCGGCGACGCGAACATCGACTCGCGGGCGTGCATCCAGTTGACGTTGCCGCGGAGCGTGTTGATCTCGCCGTTGTGCGCCACGTAGCGATAGGGGTGGGCGCGATCCCACGACGGGAAAGTGTTGGTGCTGAAGCGCTGGTGCACGAGAGCGAGCGCGCTCGTAAAGTCGGGATCCGTCAAATCCTTGTAGAACTGCGGTATCTGATACGGGAGCAGGAGCCCCTTGTAGTTCATCGTGCGGGTCGAGAGACTCGGGACGTAGAACGACTCCGTGTCGCGGAGCCCCGACTCGCGGATCGCGTGCTCGACGCGCTTCCGAATGACGTAGAGCTTCCGTTCGAGCGCCGCTTGGTCGGGGGTACTGCGGCCGCGGGCGATGAAGATCTGGCGGATCTCCGGCATCGACTCGCGCGCGAGCGGCCCGCACTTGCTGGCGTCGACCGGGACACGGCGCCAGCCGAGGAGGCGCTGACCCTCCTCGCGGACGACCTTCTCGAACCTCTCGAGGCACTCGTTCCGCTCGTCGACGCGCTCGGGGAGGAAGACCATGCCGGCGCCGTACTCGCCGGCCTCGGGCAGGGTGATGTCGAGGGTCGCGCAGGCCTTGCGGAGGAACGCGTCCGGCATCTGGGTCAGGATCCCCGCGCCGTCGCCCGTCAGCGGGTCGCACCCGCAGGCGCCGCGGTGCGTGAGGTTCGCGAGGATCTGCAAGCCCTGTTCGATGATGGTGTGGGACTTCGCGCCCTTCATGTTGACGACGAAGCCGACGCCGCACGCGTCGTGCTCGTGCATCGGGTCGTACAGTCCCGCACGTCCGGGGAGTCGTGATCGTGCCATGGGTGGTTCCTCCTAGTGCACGCCCTTGAGATGCAGGGTCTTTTCCGCGGTCCGACGACCGCGCTTGGGGACCGGGCGCTGCTCGATCACCGGCACTTGGATGCGCTCGGTGTGTGTCGACAGCACCACCATCGTCTCCGTCCGCACCACCCCTTCGATCGACCGAATCCGGCTGATCAGCTCCTCCAATGACGATGTGTTCCGCGTTTTCGCCTTCACGATCAGCGTGTGCATCCCCGTGACGTGATGACACTCGAGCACGTCGTCGAGCGACTCGATCTCGCGCTCGAACAGGTCGATCGCGTGGGGGTGTCCAGTCGACACGCCGATGAAGGCGGTGACGTCCTTGCCGAGGAGGCGGGCATTCAGAACTGCCCGATAGGCCGTGATGATGCCGCCGTCCTCGAGCTTCTTCACGCGCTCCATGACGGAGGGGGCGGAGAGGCCGACCTGCTCGCCGATTTTGGCCAGCGGGAGGCGGCAATTCTCCTGCATCAGGGCGAGAATCTGGCGGTCGATGTCGTCGAGGTCGGGATGCTCTTCGCCTAATTTCATGAGGCCATTCCCCCTGTCGGCCGAATGGAACTATAGGCGAAGTGAAAATGTGTCAAGTTTCGTTAGGTTAGTGCCGCATTGCGTGATGGCCGTGATCAGGGCCGCGAATGCGCTTTTCGCGGCGCTCCGGCCGCGCGGCTCGCCAGCCTGCGAACGCGCCGCTACAGTGCCCGCCCAAGGAGAACCCCGACGTGATCCTGACCCACGACGTGATCCTCAGCGAAATCGCGAGCGGACGGCTCGTCATCGACCCGTTCACCCTCGATCAGGTCGGGCCGGCGTCGATCGACCTCCACCTCGGCGACGAGATCCGCGTCATGGAAGGGGGACCGCCGGTGATCGACCTCGACGAGGCGGCGGACTATCGGACGGTGACGCAGGTGCGCCCGCTCACCGAGCCGTACATCCTGCAACCCGGCGAGACGATCCATGGCATCACGCGCGAGCGGATTACGCTGCCCTCGAACGTCGGCGGGTGGCTCGAGGGCCGGAGCCGCTATGCCCGGCTCGGGCTCATGATCCACGTCACCTCGGGGTTCGTGGCTCCCGGGGTCGACAACCGGCAGGTGCTCGAGATGTCGAACGTCGCGGGCCGGCCGCTCGCGATCCGCGCCGGCATTCGCCTCTGTCAAATCGTCCTGCAGCGCGCCGAGGGGACCGCCGTCTACGCGGGGCGGTTCGTCGACCAACAACGCATCTGAGCCCGCATACAAAAAACCCGCATGCAAAAGCCCGCGTACGTAAGGAGAGGACCGTGAAGAAGGGGAAGCCGAACAAGAAGAAGCAGCCGTTCCTGACGGACATCAAGACGCTCCGCCGCCGTGCCCGCGAGCACATCGAGCGCGGTGCGGTGACGGAAGGCTACCGGGCCGACCCGGAAGCCGTCGTGAAGATCCTGAACGAGGCGCTCGCGACCGAGATCGTGTGCGTGCTCCGCTACAAGCGCCACCACTACATGGCGAACGGCATCCACGCGCAGTCGGTCGCGCAGGAGTTCCTGCAGCACGCGAACGAGGAGCAGGGGCACGCCGACGAGCTCGCGGTTCGTATCGTGCAGCTCGGCGGCGAGCCCAATCTGAACCCCGAGGGCATGCTGACCCGCAGCCACTCGGAGTACGTCGAAGGGGAGACCCTGCTCGACATGATCAAGGAGGATCTGGTTGCCGAGCGGATCGCGATCGACTCGTACGGCGAGATGATCGCCTACGTCGGCGACAAGGACCCGACGACCCGCCGGATGCTCGAAGGCATCCTCGCGGTCGAGGAGGAGCACGCCGAGGACTTGGCGAGCCTCCTCCAGACGATGGACGCGGAGAAGTAGGGGAACGACCGGAAGCTCCGGCGGCGTCCCCTCGGTCGGGGACGCCGCCGGCGTCGTGGGTCGTTACTTCGGCGGCATCCGGATGGCGCCGTCGAGCCGAATCGTCTCGCCGTTCAGCATCGAGTTCTCGATGATGTGCTTGGCGAGCGCGGCGAACTCGTCGGGACGACCGAGCCGAGACGGGAAGGGGATGGCGGCACCGAGCGCGTCGCGGTGCTCCTTCGGAAGCAGCGCGAGCATCGGCGTGTCGAAGGTGCCGGGGGCGATCGTGCAGACGCGGATGCCGAGCGAGGCCAGGTCGCGCGCGATCGGCAGCGTCATGCCCACGACGCCGCCCTTGGAAGCGGAGTAGGCGGCCTGGCCGATCTGCCCGTCGAAGGCGGCGACCGACGCCGTGTTGATGATGACGCCGCGCTCCTTCTCCTCGTTGGGCTCGTTCGTGGCCATGGCGGCGGCCGCGAGGCGCAGCGTGTTGAAGGTGCCGAGGAGGTTCACCTTGAGCACCATGTGGAACATGTCGAGCGAGTGCGGACCCTGCTTGCTGATCGTGCGGACGGCGATCCCGACGCCGGCGCAGTTCACGCACGCGTTCACCTTGCCGAAGGTCGCGACGGTCTTGTCGACGGCGGCTTTCACTTCTTCCTCCGACGTGACGTCGGCGGGCACGAAGATCGCGGATTTGGCGCCGAGCTCCGCGGCGAGCTTCTCACCCGGCGAGTTCGGGCGGTCGAGGATCGCCACGCGTCCGCCGCCCGCGACGATCGTGCGTACGGTTGCCTCGCCGAGACCGGACGCACCGCCGGTCACGATCGCCACTGCGCTGTCGAGCTTCATGAAATCCTCCTGAAAGGGTCGTGGATTGAACGCGCGACCCTACCGGATCGGCACACCCTCCGCCACGGGAGCCAGAGTGCGGCACGTCGCGCGTCGTCGTGGGGGTGGAGAGCGACGCTCCGCCGGCCAACGTCTCGCACGCCGATCCCGACCCCTTGCAACTATTCGCACGTCTCGCGTGCGCTCGCCAAAGGCCGGCGGCGCGTCGCTCCACCCCCACCCGCACCGTCGCGGCGCAAGGTGGCTCCGAGCGCGAGGCCATGTTTGAAACAGTGGAGGCTGCGAGGCTTCTGCCTGACGAACCGCGCAGCGGCCGTGCGTGCGATCGCAAGACGCCTGACGTGTTCACGCTCTAGGCGGGGAGGAGGAGCACGGCGACGGGGCAGGGGGCTTCCGCGAGGACGGCTTCGACGTGGGTGCCGAAGAACGCGCGTTTCGCGTGGGGGCGGGTGGCGGCGCCGAGGACCATGAGATCGGCGGAGGCGGCTGCGCGGAGGAGGGCGCGCTCGACGTTCGCGGCTTCGAGCATCTCGGTCCGAATCGTGACGCCGGCGTTGTCCGCGCGGACGCGGACGTTGGCGAGCATCGCCTCGACGGCGGCGGTCGTTTCGGCGCGCGCTTCGGCGGCGCGCGTCCGGCCGAAGATCGCAAACGACGACTCGATCACGTGGAGCGCCGTCACGACACCGCCGACCCGCGCCGCGTACATGAGGGCGAGCTCGACGGCGGCCCGTCCGTACGCGCTGTCGCGGATCGGCAACAGGATGCGTGGCGCGCCGTCGGTCGAGTCGATGCGGCCGGGCAGATGGCGCTCGCTGGGACCGCTCCGGACCACCAGCAGCGGACACGGGGTCGCGGCGGCGATGGCGCGCACGTACTCGCCGCCGAGCGGGTGGCGGCGCGCGGCCTCGGAGGCGCCGAGCACCAACAGGTCGTAGCTGCGCCCCGCCTCCCGCAGGATGACGTCGGCAGCGGGATCGCCGCTGTCGGTCTTGCGCGTGAGCGCCGGTGCGCCGGCGAGCCGGGCGAGACGGTCGAGCTCGTCGAGATGGCGGACGAGCGGCTCGTGTGCGCTCGACCGGCCGAGGAGCCGGCGGCGGCGCCGGCGCTCGACGTGGAACGCGACGATGCTCGCCGCCGGGTCCCCCGCGACGAGCGGCCCGATCAGCTCGATGGCGCGCTCGGCGTTGTGGCCGCCGCTCGTCGGCAGCAGCACCTTGAGACCGTGCGTCGGCAGCACCGACTGCTCGCGCTCCGCTTGTCGGCGGAAGCGCTCGATCTCGTCGGGTGCGACCGGGATGTGGCGCGTCGTCCAGCGCAGCAGCGGGCCGGCGATGGCGGAGGTGAAGATCGCGACCATCACGATCGCCGCGTACATCGGCGCGGTCAGGATTCCGAGCGACAAGCCGATCAGCGCGACCACGAGCTCCATTGCGCCGCGCGCGTTCAGGCCGCTGCCGATCGCGAGCGATTCCCAGACGCCGAGGCCGCCCCAGTAGGCGCCGGCGCTGGCACCGATGAGCTTCCCGGCGCACGCGACCGCGATCACGGCCAGCGTCGTGCCGACCTCGAAGCCGTGCGCGAGGTCGACCTTCAAGCCGGCGTACGCGAAGAAGATCGGCGCGAACATCGCGAGGAGCGGTCCTTCGATCTGCTCGAGGGTGGTTTTGCGGAGCCGGGGAGAGCGGCCGATCGCGAGGCCCGCGACGAACGCGCCGAACACCGCGTGGATGCCGATCAGCTCGGTGACGGCGCCGAAGACGAGCGCGATCACGACGACCGCGGTCATCATCGCGTGGCGGATTTCGACGCGGTCGTCGATCCACTGGAGCAAGGCGGCGACCGCGCGTGCGCCTCCGAAATAGACGAGCGCGATGAATGCCCCCGTGCTCGCGACCGCGAGCGCGACGCTGCCGAGGCTGATCTCGCCCCGGGTCGCGACACCGGCGATGATCGACAGCAAGAGCCAGCCGGTCGTGTCGTCGGTGACCCCCGCGCCGAGGATCACCACCCCGACGTTTCGCCGCATGAGATCGAGGTCGGTCAGGATGCGTGCGATCACGGGGATCGCGGAAATGGAGAGCGCGGTCGCGAGGAAGAGCGCGAAGATCAGCCGGTGGTCGGGTGTCACGAGGAGGCGATCCGGCAGCACCCATCCGAGCGCGAACGCCGTCGCGAACGGGACCACCATGCCGAGCACGGACGCATAGAACGCCGCGCGCCCGAGATTGCGGAGCACGTCGAGGTCGGTCTCGAGTCCCGTCATCAACAGGAGCCAGATCATCCCGAGCCAGGCGAACGCCTCGAGGATCTGGAACTGGAGCGGGTCGCGCGGAAAGATCGCGAGCTGGAGATCCGGGGCTAGGAGCCCGAGCACGGACGGCCCGAGGAGCACGCCGGCCGTGAGCTCGCCGATCACCGGCGGTTGGCCGAGCCGCCGAAACACCTCGCCGAGGCTGCGGGACGCCGTCAGCAGGAGCGCCAGCTGCGCGATGAACGTCAGTAGGGTGTGCGGTTGAATCCCAGGGGGCATCGCGCGGCGCGATACTATGGAACGCCGACCGAGCCGTCGAGGCGGCGGGGGGAGACGATCAGGTGGCGGGGGTCGTCACGCTCGCGAACCAGGCGAGCATCGCAGGGTTCTCGCTCCGCGGGTACGTGTGCGAGAGGTCCGGGAGCTCGCGGTACACGAGCCGTGCACCCGCGGCATCGAGCGTGTCGCGCGTCATGTGCGCGAGCCCCACCGGAAACAAGAAGTCCTGCGCGCCGTGCACGAGGTAGATCGGGTGGTCGCGCGCGCGCGCGAGGTTGCCGTTCGCGAAGTTGATCGGGTGAAAGACGCCGCACGCCGGCGCGAGCGCGGGGAAGACGTCCGGGTGCGCGAGGCCGTACACGAGCGTGAACGTGCCGCCGTCCGAGAGGCCGGTGAGCAGCACGCGCTCGGGGGCGACATGATAGCGGCCGCGCATCCACGCCAGGATCTCGAGTAGGCCGAGCTCGTCGACGTCGCCCCACGTCGACCCGACCGCGGTTGGCGCGACGAGGATGTGTCCGGTGCGCTTCGCGTCGCGCACCCACGTCCAGAGGAAATCGCGGCCGTTCCCGGACCCGCCGTGGAGCGCTATGACCAGGGGCCACGCGCGCCGCTCGTCGTAGTCCTCCGGCACGTAGACCGCGAAGCCGCCATGATGACCGCCCGCGGAGACGCGCGTCAGCGCCGGGCGCGGCGGGCCATCGCCGCTCGACGGCGGTCGATCGGGCGACCAGTAGTCGCGCAGCGGCCGCAGCGTCGCCCGGAGGACGTAGAGGTGCTCCTGCGCTTGGGCGTGGTGGTGGAGCGAGGCGAGAATGCGCGGGATCCGCTCCGTCGGCGGCGCGCCCGGAAACCCGCCGAAGAGCGCGGCGCACTCGCGCACGTGAGCGAAGCCGGCGGCGAAGATGCGGTCGAAAGCGGCAAGCGCTTCCGGCGCCGGCGCCGCGGAGAGAGCGCGCGCGCCCGCGTCGAGCGGCGCGCCGAACCGGCCGTCGATCTCGGCGGCGAGCGCCGCCGAGCGCTCGGGTGCGAGCCGCTCCGCGACGTCCTCCATCGCGGCGAGCAGATCGGCGGCAATCGCGCTCGCCGCGAGCACGGCGCGGAGATAGGCGAGCTCCGCGGGGGAGCGGTCGTCGAGCGCGTCAGTCATGCGCGGGTGTGCGCGCGGCCGGAGACGCAGGTAGGGGGCGCGGCCGGACACGCAGTCAGGCGCGCTGGCGGACACGCAGACTGCGCGCTGCCGGACATGCAGTCCTGCGCGCCGGCGGACATGCAGTCCTGCGCGCTGGTGCGCGACGTCGAGGACATGGACGACAGTGGGCGCGGAGCGGGGCCAAGTCAACGAGACCGGGTTGCCTCCGCATGCGCGATCTGCGACAGCGTCGACCATGCCGGGTCCGCCGCATCTCGTGATGATCCTCCGCCACGCGATCGCCGAGGACGCCAGCGCATCCGGCCGCGACGAGGATCGGCGTCTCACGGGTGAGGGCAAGCGGAAGCTCCGCGAGGTCGTCGCCGGGATGCGCGGGCTCGAGTTGCCCGTCGACCGCATCCTCACGAGCCCGCTCCGCCGCGCCATCGAGACCGCGGAGATCGTGGCCGAGGGATACGACGGGCGCCCCGAGGTGGGGCATACGGCCGCGCTCGCGCCCGGCGCGGGTCCCGACGCGGTCTTCGCGGCGCTCGCGGAGGTCGGTCGGCCGAGCGGCGTCCTGCTCGTCGGGCACGAGCCCGATCTCGCGGAGCTCGCCTCGACGCTGCTGACCGGGTCCCAGGGGCTCGTGCACATGGCGTTCAAGAAGGCGAGCCTCGCGGGCATCGTCGTCGCGAGCCTGCCGCCGCGCGGCGCGGGCGCGCTGGAGTTCTTTCTGACGCCGGGACAGCTGCGGAGGATCGGACGCGGCGCCTGAATCTTGGTGGCGCGCGACCGCGCGGCCACAACCGCTAGCGCTCGCGCGCGACGCGCGGTGTTCGCCGCGCATTGCAGGCAGCATGAAACTTGCTTGAGCGTCTGCCCGTGGGTTAAGGGTGACGCACCCCCGGAGAAAGCGGTCGTCGTGCGTCGGGTTGTCATCACCGGACTCGGATGCGTCTCGCCGTGTGGCACAGGCGTCGAGAAGTTGTGGGATGCGGTGGTCGCGGGTCGTTCCGCGATCGGCCGCGTCACGACGTTCGACGTGAGCGGGTGCGGGAGCCAGGTTGCGGCGGAGGTCCGCGACTTCCGCCCCGACGATTTCCTGCCGCGGCGGGACGTCCAGGCGTTCTCGCGACACGTGCACTTCGGGGTCGCGGCCGCGCGCATGGCGTGGGAGGACGCGGGCCAGCCGCGCGCCGACTTCGACCGCGACCGTCTCGGCGTGTGCCTCGGCAGCGCGGTGTCGGCGACCAGCCGCAACATCGAGGACGGCGTCACGTTCCTCGAGCGCGGCATCGGACGCGTGCACCCGATGAGCCCGCTGCAGTATCCCGGCAGTCTGCCCTCGCACGTCGCGATCATGCTCGACTTCCGCGGGCCGACCTACGCGATCTCGACCGCGTGCACCGCGGGCGCCGACGCGATCGGTCTCGCGTTCGGTCAGGTCGCGAGCGGCATGCTCGACGGGGCGCTCGCCGGCGGCAGCGAGGCGCCGCTCTTCCCGGGTCTCTATGCCGCGTTCGATCGTCTGCGGGTGTTGTCGCGCTCGAACGAGCCCCCGGAACGCGCGTCGCGTCCGTTCTCGCGCGATCGCACCGGGTTCGTACTCGGCGAGGGTGCCGGCGTGCTGATGCTCGAAGCGGAGGAGGTCGCGCGTGCGCGCGGCGCGCGCATCTACGCCGAGGTCGCGGGCTTCGGCGCGACCTGCGACGCGTTCCATCACATCCGTCCGGCGCCGGACGGCGTCCAGGGCGCGCGTGCGCTCGTGCAGGCGCTCGCGCAAGCAGGCGTGACGCCGACCGACGTCGACTACATCAACGCGCACGGCACCGGCACTCTCGAGAACGACGCGACCGAAACGCTCATCGTGAAGCGGGTGTTCGGCGAGTGCGCGCCGCGTGTCCCGATCAGCTCGTCGAAGTCGGTGTTCGGGCATCTCATCGGCGCGTCGGCCGCGGTCGAGCTGATCGTGTCCGCGCTCGCGCTGCACCACGGTGTGGTCCCGCCGACCATCAACTACTGCGAGCCCGACCCGGCATGCGACCTCGACTACGTGACCGACGGCGCGCGCCGCCGCGCGCTCGGCACGGTGCTGTCGACGTCGTTCGGGTTCGGCTCGCGGAACGCCGCGCTGGTGCTCCGGCATCCGGCCGGGTGAAGGAGGGCATCGCCGTGGACACAGTGCAGGCACAAGTACGCTCGATCCTCTCGATCGAGCTGCAGGTCGAGCCGGTCAAAGTCGTACCCGACGCGAGCCTTCGCGGCGATCTGGGCATGGACTCGGTGGCGGCGTTGAACGTGCTCTTCGCCGCGGAAGAGACGTTCGGGTTTCCGCAGATCGACCCGACCGAGCTCGCCGACGTCCAGACGGTCGCCGACGTCGAGCGGCTCGTCCGCATGCACCTCGCGAAAGGGCACGCCTGACCCCCGCGACCGCAGCCCGCGATCTCCATGCGCCGGAGATCCCCTCGGTTCCGCGGGCCGGATCGCGGCCCCCGCTCGAGGCCGCGACGGCCGAGCTGTCGCGTGCGTACATCCGCTGGGTCGCGCGCCGGACGGCGTACGGCGCCGTGGACCACGACGGCCGGGTCATCGACGTCGACGCCGTCGCGCCGACCGTCGCGCGCTTCGGCGAGCCGCTTATCGCGACGTACTGGATCGACAACGCGCTCCCGTTCGCGACGCTCTTCTTCGGCGCCCCCGGGCTCGCGGCCTTCGCGCGCAGCTTCCGGTTCCTGATCGACGACACGTTCGGCGGGCGCGTGAGCGAGCATTCGATCGCGAGCGCCGGCGGGCGCTCCACGATGCTCGCGCTGCCGGGCGATTCGTTGCGTCTCACGCAAGTGCACGCCGTCATGGCGGCGCGGAGCTCGTGCGTCTTTCCGGTCGACGGCGGCGGCCCGTACCACGAGGTCGGCACGGGCATCGTCGGCCTCGCGACCGCGCTCCGGGCGGCGATCGTGCCGATCTCCGTGCAGGCGTCGCGCTCGATCGTCTTCCCGCACCGCTCGCGGCTCACGGTGCCACTGCCGGGCGGACGGGTCGTCGTCGGCGTCGGTGCGCCGATCGCGGTCCGCAAGACGGATCCGCGCCGCGACGTCGCGGCGGTCGTGAAAGCGTCGCTCGATCGGCTCGCGCTGGTCGCGTCAGCCGCGGTCGCGAAGCGTTGAGCGCCGCGCCGGTCGCGCCAGATCGCGTCTAGGCGGTCTCCGCAAGTGCCATGTAGGCTTCTGAGGCGTGCTCGCGCCTGCGGCGAGCCCGTCTTGCATGGGTCTGGACGCATCCACACAGGCGCTGAACCTGCGCCGACGGTACGTCGAGGGGTTGACGACGCGCGCCATCGGCTCGGTGTGCTTCGCGCTCACGCTGTCGCTCGCGGCGGTCCTGCCGACGGGCATCACGTGGAGCGCGCTCGCGCCGGCGGTGTGGATCCTCGCCGCCAACGTCCTCGTGAACGTCCTCTACTGGTACAACGGAGAGCGCGCGGGGTTTCGTCCCTCGCATTTCTACGTGCACTGGGCCGTCGACCTCGTCGTCAACACGGCGATCATCTACTACCTCGGCGGCATCGACCTGCCGCTCGGACAGTTCGCGTACTTCACGATCATTCCGACGGCGGCGATCCTCATCTCGCAGCGGGCGGCCTTTCGCGTCGCGACCGGCGCGACGATCTCGTACGCGCTGCTCGCGGCCGCGGAAAGCTTCGGATGGCTGCCGCCGCGGGACATCTGGGCCCATCACTTCGGTGCCGAGACGCGCCTCTTCATCGTCGGCTTCTCGGCGGTCTTCTTCTACGTGTTCGCGTATCTCGCGGGGACGCTCGCCGAGCTCGTGCGAGCCGCCAACGAGGAGCTCGCCGGGACCAAGGCCGTCGTCGAGGAGCAGAACCGCCTCCTCGAGCAACGCGTCCGCGAGCGGACGCGCGACCTCGAGGCGCGCACGCTCCAGCTGCAGGACCGCACGGCCGAGCTCGAAGAGATGGTGCACATCGTGACGCACGACCTGCAGAACGTCGCGGTGGCGAGCACCGAGGCGACCCGCAAGCTCGTCGAGCTGGACGGTCAGCACTTCTCGCCGCGCGGCCAACGCTACGCGGACCGTGTGCAGCGTGACTGCCGCCTGATGGCGACCATGCTCCGCGACCTGCTCGAGGCAGTCACGAAGAGCGAGGTCGCCGATCGCCGCGAGATCGTCGACGTCGCGTCGGTCGTGTGCGAGGCGGTCGCGCGCGCCCAGGGCGCCGTCGAGAGCAAGGGCATCGAGATCGCCGTCGGCGACCTGCCGCCGGTGCGGGCCGAGCAGCAGAAGCTCTACCACGTGTTCGAGAATCTCATCAGCAACGCCTGCAAGTACGTCGGCGACAAGCCCGATCCGCGGGTCGAGATCCGCGGTCACGTGCAGGACGGAACGGTCGAGTACGTGGTGTCCGACAACGGGATCGGCATCGAGGCGAATCAGCTGGGCCGCATCTTCCAGCTCTATCATCGCGCCCCGGACCAGACGGTCGGTGGGGTCGTGCAGCAAGGGCACGGCATCGGTCTCGCGGTCGTGAAACGCATCGTGCAGCGCTACGGCGGCAGGATCTCGGTCGAGTCCGTGCCGGGCAAAGGATCGACGTTCCGCATCAGCTTTCCGACCGAGAACGCCATGTCCGAGGAAGTGAGGATGCACGCATGAGCACCCATTTGCTGTTGGTCGAGGACAACACGTCGCATGCCGAGCTCATCGCCGACGAGCTCGAAACCGCCCTGCGCGGCTGGACCGTCCATCAGGCGGGGACTCTCGCCGAGGCGCGGACCCACATGCAGGCACGCGCCCACGATCTGCTCGTGTTCGACTTTCGGCTGCCGGACGGCGACGGCATCGAGCTGCTGCGCGAGGTTCGTGCCGCGGACGTCGACACGCCGATCGTCTTCGTGACGACGGCGTCGTCCGCGAAGCTCGCGGTCGAGGCGATGAAGCTCGGCGCCGACGACTACCTCGTGAAAGAGGAAGGCTATCTCGCTGTCCTCCCGTACCTCGTGCAGGAGGTGCTGAAACGCCGCACGCTCGCGCGCGAGAAGACGATCCTCGAAGAGCGCCTCCAGCGGGCGGAGCGGGCCGCGAGCCTCGGCTACCTCGCCTCCGGTCTCGCCCACCACATCAACAACCCGCTCGCGACGATCCGGACCTTCCTCCAGCTGCTGCCGACCAACATCGACGACCCGGAGTTCCGCACCAAGTACCTCGAGATGGCGCTCGCCGAGAGCGAGCGCATCCGCGACCTCGTGAAGGACATCATGCGCGCGGCGACCGTCCCGCAGCAGAGCCAGGAGGTCCAACGGATCGAGGACGTGATCGCGCGTGCGGAGGACAGTGTGGCGGGCGCGATGCAAACGAAGAAGCTCGTGTGCCGGAAGGAGCTTCCGCTCGAGCTGCCGCGCGTGCGCGTACACGGCGAGGCGGCGACGTGCCTGATGCTCACGCTGCTTCAGAACGCCGTCCGCTTCTCGCCCGAAGGCGGGACGATCGACGTCACCGGCCACCTCGACGCAGAGGCCGGACGCCTGGTGCTCGTCGTGCGCGACTACGGGCCCGGCATCTCGCCGGAGAACCGCGAGCGCATCTTCGAGCCGTTCTTCACGACCGCCGTCGACGGGCTCGGGATGGGACTGTTCGTCGCGTCGCGGATCGCCGACCTGCAGGACATCCAGTTGGCGCTCGAGGCCGGCGAGCGGCAGGGAGCCGCGTTCCGCGTCGGGTTCCGCGTCGCCGAAGCGGCGACGGTGAATGCCGGACACGATGCCGCAGCCGCGCCATAGGCGACGACTGCGGAGCGGCTAGAAACGGGCGGGCAGGGTGCGCAGGCCGCGGATCGCGACCGTGTCGCGCCACTCGAGCCGGGTGTCCTCCGACGCGGGGTGCAGTCGGGGGCATCGTCGCAGCAGGGTCGCGATCGCGATCTCGATCTCCAACCGCCCGAGCGCAGCGCCGAGACAGTAGTGAATGCCGCCGCCGAGGCTCAACGGCTCGTTGTTTGGACGCGCGACGTCGAGCGTATCGGGATCGTCGAAGCGGGCGGGATCGCGGTTGGCGGCGCCGAGCAGCACGACGACCACCTCGCCTGCGGCGATCGTCCGGCCGCCGACCGTGACGTCGGCCGTGGCGACGCGGCCGGCCATCTGGACGGACGAGTCGTAGCGCAGGAACTCCGGCACGGCGCCGCGCACGAGCTCGGGATGGTCGATCAGCCGGCGCCACTGCTCGGGATGGCGAAAGAGCGCCAGCATCGCGTTGCCGATGAGCCCCGTCGTCGTCTCGTGTCCTGCGCCGAAGAGGAAGAGACACGTGCTGATGATCTCGTCCTCGGTGAGCGTCTGACCCTGTTCCTCGGCCGCGAGGAGACGCGTCAGCATGTCGTCCTGCGGTCGGGCGCGACGCTCCCGGATCAACGCATGCAGGTAGTCGGTCGCGGCGTGCGCAGCGGCGTTTCCGCGCTCGAGGATGTCCGGTGTCAGCACGAACTCGAGCGTTCCGGCGAAGTCGTTCGACCAGCCGCGCAAGAGCGCCTCGTCCTCCGCGGGGATGCCGAGCATCTCGCTGATGACCGTCACCGGCAGCGGGTATGCGAGATCCGCGACGACGTCGAGGCGACGCGCCGCCTCGACGCGATCCATGAGGCCGTCGACGATCTCCTGGATCCGCGGGGCCATGCC
>JANNPN010000217.1:0-3536 GCA_031400185.1 Polyangiaceae bacterium | reverse complement strand
CCCCCCCGCCCGCTTGCTGAATAAGCTTCTAATCTTCTCGAAGCGGTCGTGTTGGCTGGCGCCGGGGTGCGCGGTCGATCGATCGGGGCTTGGGCGCATGGGGGGGGGGGGGTTCTGGGTGGGCACCGGGGAGCCGCACCTCGCGTGTGCGCAAGCCAGCGAGGCACCGGCGGGCAGTATGCGCTGGGTGGCAACGACCCGGCGACCGTAGAAGCCCTCCCCGACCCGCCCGCCTGCTGCCACCGCTTCCGATGCCGATTGCTGCGCCGTGCGCGGGCCGCTCAGCGCCGGGGGCGAAATGCGCTACGTCCCGACGTCGGCGGCGACCTCCACGGTCTCGTGGAAGTCGCAGCCTTCCTTGATGCAGCGGCGGACGGTGCCGGCGCGCTTGGTCGTCTTCTCGACCACGAACGGCGCCTGGCAGAGCGGACATGGCACGGGGATCGGCCGGTCCCAGCTCGCGAACTTGCAGTCCGGGTAGCGGTTGCAGCTGTAGAACACCTTGCCGCGGCGGGAGCGCTTCTCGAGGATCTCGCCCTGGCCGCAATCGGGACACGCGACGCCGAGCTTCGCGGGCTTGATCATCGGCATGATCGTCTTGCACTCGGGATAGCCGGAGCAGCCGAGGAACTTGCCGAAACGGCCGAAGCGCACGAGCATCGGCTTCTCGCACTTGTCGCAGATCTCGTCGGTCGTCTCGGCCTTGGCGACGACGATGTCGCCGTTCTCGTCGCGGGTGAAGTTCTTGGTGCCCTTGCACTCGGGGTAGCTGCGACACGCGAGGAACTCGCCGCGACGGCCCCACTTGATGACCATCGTCTCGCCGCAGAGGTCGCACTTTATGTCGGTCGGACGCTCTTCGGCCTTGACGTTCCGCATCTCGATGCCGGCCTTGTCGAGGTCCTTCGAAAAGGGCTCGTAGAAGCGCCGCATCACTTCCACCCAGTTCTTGGTTCCCTCCTCGATACCGTCGAGGCTTTCCTCCATGCCGGCGGTGAAGTCGACGTTGAGGATGTCCGGGAACGAGCCGACGAGAAGATCGGTCACGAGCATTCCGAGCTCGGTCGGGAAGAGCCGCTTCTGCGGATCCTCCTGCACGTACTCCTTGCCGAGGATCGTCTGCATGATCGACGCGTACGTCGACGGGCGGCCGATGCCGTTCTCCTCGAGCTCCTTGATCAGGGTCGCTTGCGAGAACCGCGGCGGCGGCTGCGTGAAGTGCTGCTCGGGCCGCAGGTCGCCCTGGAGCGTCAGGCGGTCGCCTTGCTTCAGATCGGGCAACGTCTTGCCGTCCTCGTCCTCGCCCGCGGCGTCGTCGACGCCCTCCGTGTAGACGCGCATGAACCCATCGAAGACGACGACCTGCCCGGTCGCGCGGAAGACCGCGTCCTTGGCGTTGATGTCGATGGTGGTCGCCTTGAGACGCGCCGGCTCCATCTGGCACGCGACGAAGCGGTTCCAGATGAGCGTGTAGAGGTTGAGCTCGTCCTTCTCGAGGTACGGCGCCACGCGCTCGGGCGGGAACTCGATGCTGGTTGGCCGGATCGCCTCGTGGGCGTCCTGGGTGTTCTTCTTCGACTTGAAGACGGGCGGCTTCTCGGGGACGTAGTCGGCGCCGTAGCGGGTGCCGATGTACCCGCGCACCGCCTCGACGGCGTCGGGCGAGAGCCGGGTCGAGTCGGTGCGCATGTAGGAGATGAGGCCGACCGCGCCCTCGTCGCCGATCTCGACGCCTTCGTAGAGCTTTTGCGCGATGCCCATCGTCCGTCGCGGCTGATAGCCGAGCTTCCGCGCGGCCTCCTGCTGGAGCCGCGAAGTGATGAAGGGCGGTGAGGGATTGCGCTTGCGGTCGCTCTTTTCGACCTTGCCGACGATCCAGTCGGCGCCCTCCAGGTGCTCGACGACGCCGGTCGCGGCCGCTTCGTTCTCGAGCCGGAAGGTCTTGTGGTCGAGACGCTTCCCGGCAAGCTCGAACAGGTTCGCGTTGACAGGCGGCGGCGTGTCGCCTTCGAGGGTGGCGCCGATCGTCCAGTACTCTTCCTTCACGAAGGCGCGGATGGCGCGTTCTCGCTCGGTGATGAGCCGGACCGCGACCGACTGCACGCGTCCCGCCGAGAGCCCGCGTCGGACCTTGTCCCAGAGGAGCGGGCTCAGCTGGTAGCCGACCAACCGATCAAGGACGCGGCGGGCCTGCTGCGCGTCGAACTTGGCGCGGTCGAGCTTCAGAGGCTTCTTGATCGCCTCTTGGACGGCCTTCTTGGTGATCTCGTTGAAGAGCACCCGATGGATGTTGCTCTTGTTGCCGAGGCGCTCGGCGATATGCCACGCAATGGCTTCGCCCTCCCGATCAGGGTCGGGGGCCAAGTAGATGTTTTCTTTGTCTTTTGCTGCCTTCTTGAGCTCGTCGATGACCTTGGCTTTGCCCTGGATCACAGCGTAGGCGGGCTTGAAGTCGTTCTCGATGTCGACGCCGAGCTTCGACTTCGGGAGGTCGACAACGTGGCCCACCGAGGCCTTCACCGTGTAGTTCCGGCCGAGGTATTTCCCCAATGTTTTCGCCTTCGCAGGCGACTCGACGATAACGAGATTTTTGGCCATGACCGGTGCCGAACGAAACCCCTCCTACTGTACTCCTCCAACCCCGGCAAATCTGCCCGTCAGCTGCAATTGTCTCCCAGCGAGCTGATGGACGACTCCGCGAAGCTCGAGATCGAGCACGGATGCAAGGATTTCCGCCGCCGGACGGCCGCTCGTCGAGATGAGATCGTCGAGCGACACAGGACCGTCAGCAAGGGACCGGAGGACGAGCGCCGCGACCGCATCGCCTGCCACGGCGTCGGCGGGATCGCTCGTCGCCCCGAGCGTTGGGACGGCCGCGCGTGCGCGGAGGGCGGGCGTGATCTCCGCGAGGATGTCGTCGACGGTCCGGACGAGCGTCGCACCCTCGCGGATCAATAGATGCGATCCGTGCGAGAGCGGCGAGTCGACCCGTCCCGGCACCGCGAAGACCTCGCGACCGCTCTCGTTCGCGAGCCGGGCCGTGATGAGCGACCCGCTGCGCTCGGCGGCCTCGATCACCACCGTGCCTTGAGTCATGCCTGCGATGATCCGGTTCCGGGCTGGGAAGTGCGACGGCATCGGCTCCGCGCCGATCGGCAGCTCGGAGAGAAGCGTCCCGGCCGCGGCCACGCGGTCGGCGAGGTCGGCGTGCTCGGCCGGGTAGACGACGTCGACCCCAGAGCCGAGCACCGCGAGCGTGCATCCCCGCGCGGCGAGCGCGCCCTCATGCGCCGCCCCGTCGATGCCGCGCGCGAGGCCGCTCACGACGACGACCCCCGCATCGGCGAGCCCCGCCGCGAGCTGATGCGCAATGTCGATGCCGTAGGACGTCGCACGCCGCGCCCCGACGATCGCGACCGCCGGGCCCGGTGGAAGCGCGATCCCTTTCGCGACGAGGTACAGCGGCGCGTCGTGGAGCTGGCGAAGGAGCGACGGGTAGTCGGGGGCATCGAGCGCCACGATTCGCGCGCCCGCGG
>JANNPN010000339.1:0-14143 GCA_031400185.1 Polyangiaceae bacterium | reverse complement strand
GCCAGCTCCTGGACCAGCTTCCAGTCCTGGAGGATCGTCGCGGCGCGGCTTTTCGCGACGGTCTCGTCGATCTCGCGCTGCATGCCGCGGAGCCCGCGGTACTCGTCCGCGCTGAGCTCGCCGGCGAGGAGCGCGCGCGCGCGCGGCAGGTAGACGTCGCGATACACGGTATCGGCGTCGGCGACGTCGACCAGCAGTCGGGCGATGTCGGGCGGGGATTTCGGTTGCGATGGTTTGGCCATGAGGGTGCTCCTACTTGCGATCCGTCGCGTTGGAAATACCTCGAATGGTGGCCGGGGCGTCACGCGGCCGCTGCGCAGCCGACCGTTCGGGCTCGCCCGACCCGCCGACTGCATGGAACACGCCGGCGAGCGGCGCGGGCTCCGGGGGCACAGACGCGCGTTCCGCCGACGATGAACCGCATCGCGCTCGTCGCGAAAGTGATGATGCAGCTGCGGGTTGCGCCGCTGTCGATTGGGCGCTAAAGCCCGTCGCGCTCCCAACCGGGTCAACCGCTCTCACGGAAAGCAGGCAAGCCATTCACATCATCGTCTTCAATCTCTTGCTGCTGAGCGTGGCGCTCGGCGGGTGCAGCAAGCCGGAAACGGTTACACCGCCACCGCCCGCGGTCCGCGTCGCCTCGGTCGTGCAACGTGACGTCCCGTTGCACTCGGAGTGGATCGGCACGACCCAGGGCAACATCAACGCCGAGATCCGGGCGCGCGTCACGGGGTATCTGCTGGCCCGCGACTACACCGAGGGCACGCTGGTCAAAGAGGGCGACGTCCTTTTCACGATCGACGCCCGTCCCTACAAGACGGCGCTGGCCTCGGCGCGCGCCGAGGTGGCGCGCGCCGAGGCCGTGCTCGCCAAGGCCCAGCAGGACGTCGCGCGCTTCGGGCCGCTCGCGGCCGAGGGGGCCGTCAGTCGGCGCGAGCTCGACAACGCGGTGCAGGCGACCCGCGCCGCGAGCGCCACGGTGGACGCCGCGCGTGCCGCCGCGCAACAAGCCGAGCTCGAGGTCGACTGGACCACGGTGCGGTCGCCGATCGCCGGCGTTGCGGGGAATGCCCAGGCGGAAATCGGCAACCTGATCGCGTCCAACACGCTGCTCACGACGGTTTCGCAACTCGATCCCATCAAGGTGCAGTTCCCCGTGAGCGAGCGCGAGTATCTCCGGTTCGCCGATCGCATCACGGCGGCCGTCCGCGGCGAGGCGCGCTCCGGGGATGCGGCCGAGCTCGAGCTCATTCTCGCCGACGGCACCGTCTACCCGCAGCGCGGCGCGTTCATGATGCCCAACCGCGAGGTCGATCCCAAGACCGGCGCCATCCTGATACAGGGCAGCTTTCCGAACGTCGACGGTCGCTTGCGGCCGGGTCTCTACGCGCGCGTGCGGGCGGTGACCGAGACGAAGGCCGCGGCGCTGTTGGTGCCGCAGCGTGCGGTGCGCGAGTTGCAGGGTGCGCATCAAGTGGCGGTCGTCGGCGCCGACGACACCATCGATCTCCGACCGGTCGAGGTGGGGGCGCGCATCGATAGTCTGTGGGTGATCGAGAGCGGCCTGAAGCCCGGTGAGCGGGTAGTCGTCGAGGGCCTGCAGAAGGTTCGTCAGGGCGTCACGGTCGCCGTGCAGGCTGCCGACGCCGAGCCAGCGGCCGAGAAGCAAGGCTCGTAGTCCATGGCGGGGTTCTTCGTCCGCCGGCCGATCGTGGCCATGGTGATCTCGATCGTGATCACCATCGCGGGCCTCGTGGCGATGCAGGGCCTGCCGATCGCGCAGTATCCCGAGATCGTCCCGCCGCAGGTTCAGGTCACCACCACCTTCACCGGCGCCAACGCCGAGACCGTCGAGCAGTCGGTCGCGACGCCGCTCGAGCAGCAGATCAACGGCGTCGAGAACAGCCTCTACGTCAAGTCGATCAACGCCAACGACGGCTCGCTCTTCCTCACCGTCGATTTCGAGGTCGGCACCGACCTCGACATTGCGAACGTGCTCGTCCAGAACCGGGTCTCGCAGGGCACGCCGCAGCTCCCGACGGACGTCAAGAATTTCGGCGTGACCGTCAAGAAGTCGCTGACCTTCCCGCTGCTGGCGCTCTCGGTGTACTCGCCCGAGGGCAGCTACGACACGAGCTTCCTCGGCAACTACGCCACCATCAACATCAACGACGCCCTGAAGCGCATCCCGGGGGTCGGCGACGTCAAGAACTTCGGCTCGGCGGACTACGCCATGCGGGTGTGGATGGAGCCGGACCGGCTCGCCACGCTCGGCCTCACCGTCAACGACGTGCAGACGGCGCTGCAGAAGCAGAGCGTGGTGAATCCCTCCGGGCAGATCGGCGCCGAGCCGGCGCCGGCAGGGCAGGAGTACACCTATACCGTCCGCTCCCAGGGCCGGCTGATCTCCCCCGAAGAGTTCGGCGACATCGCCGTCCGTCTCAACCCCGACGGGTCGGTGGTGCGTCTCCGCGACGTCGCCCGGCTCGAGCTCGGCACCCAGCTCTACAATCAACGCGGCCGCTACAATCAGAAGCCGGCGGTCATCATTCTCGTCTACCAGGTGCCGGGCTCGAACGCGCTCGCGATCGCGGCCGAGACCCGCCGCGTGATGGACGAGCTGCAGCGGAACTTTCCGGCCGATCTCGCGTACTCGGTGTCTCTCGACACCACCGCCGCGGTCGACGAGGGCATCAGCGAGATCATCCATACCCTCTTCGAGGCGGTCATCCTCGTCATCCTGGTGGTGTTCATCTTCTTGCAGAGCTGGCGGGCGACGTTGATTCCGCTGTTGACCGTGCCGGTGTCGTTGCTCGGGGCCTTCATCTTCTTCCCGATGTTCGGGTTCTCGATCAACACGCTCTCGCTGCTCGGGCTCGTGCTGGCGATCGGTCTCGTCGTCGACGACGCCATCGTGGTGGTCGAGGCCGTGCAGCACCACATCGAGCACGGCATGAAGCCGCGCGAGGCGACGTTGAAGGCGATGGAGGAGGTCTCGGGACCCGTCGTCGCGATCGCGCTCGTGCTCTCGGCGGTGTTCATCCCAGTCGCGTTCATGGGCGGGATCACCGGCAGGCTCTACCAGCAGTTCGCGCTCACGATCGTCTTCTCGGTGATGATCTCCGCGCTGAACGCGCTCACGCTGAGCCCGGCGCTGAGCGTGCTGCTGCTGAAGGAGGCGTCGCCCTCGAAGGGGATGCTCGGCCGCTTCTTCGCCGCGTTCAATCGCTGGTTCGACCGCATGACCGGCGGGTACGTCCGCTGGACGGGGCTGCTGATCGCCAAGACGTCACGCGGGCTGCTGTTGCTCGTGCTGGCCACGGTCGCGGCGTGGCTGCTCGGGCGGCAGGTGCCCGGCGGGTTCCTGCCCGACGAGGATCAGGGCTTCATGATGGTGAACGTGCAGCTCCCCGACGCCGCGTCGCTGCAGCGCACCGACGAGGTGGCGAAGGAGGTGGAGAAGGTGCTCGCGGCGACGCACGGGGTCGCGGCCTACGACACGATCGTCGGCTACAGCATGCTCACCCAGACCTCCAACACGTATTCCGCCTTCTTCTTCGTCACCCTGCACCCGTGGCACGACCGGCATTCGGAGGAGGAGAGCTTCCTCGGCATCATGGCGGCGATCAATCGCGCGTTGGCCCCCTTGCCGGAGGCGCGCGCTTTCGCGTTCTTGCCCCCCGCCATCCCCGGCTTCGGGACCGCGAGCGGCTTCAGCATGATGCTGCAAGATCGCTCGGGCGGATCGGTGGCGTTCCTCGCCGACCAGGCCGAACGCTTCGTGGAGGCGGCGCGCAAGCGTCCCGAGCTCGCCAGTCTCAACAACGCGCTCCGGCCCTCGGTGCCGCAGGTGTTCGCCGACGTCGACCGCGACAAGGCCCTCAAGCTCGGCGTCGACGTGCGCGACGTGTACGGCGCGCTCCAGGTGATCCTCGGCGGCACGTACGTGAACGACTTCAACCGCTTCGGCCGGCAGTGGAAGGTCTACATTCAGGGCGCTCCCGACTACCGCGTGAAACCGGAGGACATCGGGCAATTCTTCGTCCGCAATCGCGATGGTCAGATGGTGCCGCTCTCGACGCTGGTGACGACGCGCGAGACCAGTGGTCCCGAGTTCACGGTGCGCTTCAATCTCTATCGCGCCGCCGAGATCACCGGTCAGCCGGCGCCGGGCTACAGCTCGGGGCAGGCGCTCGCCGCCGTCGAGGAGGTGGCGCGCGAGGTGCTGCCGCCCGAGATCGGCTACGCCTGGAACACGCTCGCGTTCCAGCAGAAGCAGGCCGAGGGCGGCGCCGCGATCATCTTCGCGATGGCGATGCTCTTCGTGTTCCTCATCCTGGCGGCGCAGTACGAGAGCTGGTCGCTGCCGTTCACCGTACTGCTCGGCACGCCGCTCGCGGTCTTCGGCGTGTTCCTCGGCCTGTTCCTCCGCGGGCTCGAGAACAACGTCTACGCGCAGATCGGCATCGTCATGCTGATCGGTCTCGCCGCCAAGAACGC
Source organism: Polyangiaceae bacterium (assembly GCA_031400185.1). Classification (GTDB taxonomy): domain Bacteria; phylum Desulfobacterota; class Binatia; order UTPRO1; family UTPRO1; genus UTPRO1. The sequence continues at coordinate 9,643 of JANNPN010000339.1, read as the reverse complement.
CATCCTCATCGTCGAGTTCGCCAAGGTCGAGTACGACAACGGCAAGGATGCCGTCGAGGCCGCGCTCGAAGGCGCGCGCCTCCGCCTCCGTCCGATTCTCATGACCTCGTTCGCGTTCATCCTCGGCTGCGTACCGCTCTGGACGGCGACCGGCGCCGGGGCGGTCGCGCGCCGGATCCTCGGCACGTCGGTGATCATGGGGATGAGCATCGCGACGGTCCTCGGCATCTTCATCACGCCGGTGCTCTTCGTCGTCGTGCAGCGTCTGGTGGGACGGAGCCCCACCGTGCCGGTCGCGCCGGGGGCCGCCGCCGTGCTCCCGCACTCGGAGACCGCGGCGCACTGATGCGATCGCGTTCCACGATCGCTGGGTTGCTCGCCGCCGTCCTGCTCGCGGGCTGCGCCCTCGGGCCGCGCTATCGGCGGCCGGAGGTCGCGGTCCCGGCGGTCCACCGCGGCCAGGCCGAGGTCGAGCCGGCGACGCTCGCCGATCTGCCCTGGTGGGAGCTGTTTCAGGATCCGGCGCTCCGCGACCTGATCGGGACGTCGCTCGCGGCCAACCGTGATCTCGCGGTCGCGGCGTCGCGCGTCGAGCAGGCGCGCGGCTTCGTGCTCGTCGCGCGCTCCGAGATGCTGCCGCAAGGGGGCTACACGGGAAGCGCCGATCGCGGCCGCGGGCTCGTCATCGGCTCGACCGACACCTTCAACGTCTTTGCCGGGGTGCTGAACGCCGCCTGGGAGATCGATCTCTGGGGCCGCATCCGCCGCACGACCGAGGCCGCGCGCGCCGAGTTGCTCGCGAGCGACGAGTTCCGGCGCGGCATCGTGCTGTCGTTGGTGAGCGGGGTGGCGCAGGCCTACTTCGAGCTCCGCGAGCTCGACCGCGAGCTCGAGATCGCCCGCCGGACGACGACGTCCTTTGCCGACACGCAGCACCTCTTCGTCCGCCAGTTCCAAGGCGGCGTCGGCACCAAGCTCGCGACGGCTCGTGCCGACGCCGCGCACGCGCAGGCCGCCGCCAGCGTCGCCGATCTCGAGCGCCTGATCGTCATCAAGGAGAACCAGCTCTCGGTGCTGCTCGGACGGCTGCCGATGCCGATCGTGCGCGGCGCGACGCTCACGGGCCAAGTGATGCCGCCGTCGACGCCTGCCGGGCTGCCCTCGACCTTGCTCGAGCGCCGGCCCGACGTCCGCGGTGCCGAGGCGCTGCTGCGGTCGGCGAACGCGCGCGTCGGCGTCGCGATCACGGAGTTCTTGCCGCGCATCGGGCTCACCGCCGCCTATGGCGGGCGGTCGACCGAGCTCGACCAGATCACGAGCGGCGCGGCCAGTCTCTGGAACGTCGGCGGCTCGATCGTCGGTCCGCTCTTTCAAGGTGGACGGCTGATCGGCGGCTACGAGGCGGCGCGGGCCAACTGGGAGGCGTCACGGGCCGAGTACGAGCAGACGGTGCTGGTGGCCTTTCGTGAGGTCTCCGACGCGTTGATCGCGATCGACCGCCTGCGGGTGGTGTACGACGAGCTCTTCCGCGCCGTCGCCGGCCTCAACGAAGCCTATCGTCTGGCGCGCCTCCGCTTCGTCGACGGCCTCGCCAGCTACTTCGAGGTGCTGGAAGCACAGCAGGAGCTTTTCCCTGCGGAGCTCGCGCTCGCGCGCGTCGAGCGCGACCGCCTGTTGGCGGTGGTGCAGCTCTATCGCGCGCTCGGCGGCGGGTGGAGCGAGGATCCGGCCGTTCCCGGCGAGATCCGGCCGGCGTCGGCCGAGGTCTGGCCGTCATGGCCGTAGACGACCGGGACGGCGTGGTGGCCGAAGCACTCGACACCCATCACAAAGCCCTCAGCATCAATCTCGATGCGGAGATCTACGGATCGTTCGCCGAGATCGGCGCCGGGCAGGAGGTCGCGCGCTGGTTCCTCCGCGTCGGCGCCGCGTCGGGCACCGTCGCCAAGACGATCTGCGCCTACGACAAAGTGGTCAGCGACGACCTCTACGGCAGCGGCACGCGCTACGTCTCGCGCGAGCGCGTCGAGGCGATGCTGGATCGCGAATGGGAGCTGCTGGTGCGTCAGCTCGGCGCCACGCGCGAGTCGGACTCACGCATCTTCGTGTTCGCCGACACGATGTCGGCGCGGAACTTCGCGGGCACCAACGAGTGCCATGGATGGATCGGCCTCCGCTTCCAGACCCAGCCCGGCGGCCCCCCGCACGAGGTCGTGCTGCACGTGAACCTGCTCGACCAGGCGAACGTGTTGCAGCAGGAAGCCGTGGGGGTGCTCGGCGTCAACCTGATCCATGCCGCCTTCCACCGCCGCGACACCATCCAGGACTTTCTGGCGGCGCTCTTCGACGACCTCGGCGCCGGGCGCGTCGAGGTCGACTTCGTGGCGCTCCGCGGTCCGGAGATCCAGGACATCGATCCCGGGATTCCGCTCGTCGAGCTCGTGACCAGCGGCCGCGCCGAGGCGGTGGCGTTCCCGGCCGACGGGCGACTGATCCCACCGACCGAGCTGATGCACGGGCGGCCGGTGCTGCTCGAGCCCGGTTCGTTCGCGGAGCCGAGTCCCGTCTTCGCCGACATGCTGACCCCTGCGCTCGGTGCGCTGCAGGCGGAGCTCGACGCCGAGTCCCGTCCGCCGGCTTCGCTCTATGTGCTGTCGGTGCTGCAGGGCGCCGCGGACGACACGGCGCTCGCCCCCGCGGAGATCTTGCGGCGGGTCGAGGCGCTCCGGGCGAGCGGCCACGGCGTCCTCGTCTTTCGGCGGCGCGAGCTCTACCACATGAGCGAGCTCGTGAACCGCTTCACGGCGGCCCCGATTCGTTTCGTGACCGGACTCTCCACGCTGATCGAGATCTTCCAGGATCGCCAGAACGAGGCGCTTGCGGGAGCGCTCCTCGAGGCGCTGGCGCGACTCTTCGCGCGGAACGTCCGCGTCTACGCCTCTCCCATGCGCGCGGACGTCCTCGCGGAGCGTCTCGGCCCCTCCTTCCTTGCCACGGTGGAGGGAGCGCCGACCGGCGCGTCGTGGGTCACGGGCGACCAGCTGCGTCCGGCGGGCGCGTACGGGCATCTCTACCAGTATCTCCTCCAAACGGGCTTCATCGTGCCGCTCGGCAAGCTCGAGGTGGCGGAGCGGTGACGCGCGGCCGCACGCGGCCGGCGCCAAGTGCGCGCAGGGGGCGACCGCCTCGTCGGTCGAGCTCGGACGACCGTCGAATCTGCTGCACCTGAGACACTGCCCGGCGACGAGGATAGGAGCGCTTCATGACGACTCGCAGAGGGATGCACCATCGAATTGCGGCCGCGATGTTCGGCGGGCCGGCCATGAGATTGCTGCTCGCGGCCCTCATGCTGACGGGCGGCGTCTATGGTCAGGCGAACGCGGAAGGAGCGGCCTCGTCCGGGGCGACGACGCTCGACCGGACGGTGCTGCCGATCCAGCTGCCGGCCCGTCCGATCATCGCCGAGCTGGAAGGCCACATCGAGCGGACACAGCCCGTCATATTCTCTGCGGACGACACGGCCGACGTCGGCATCGACCTCGGCACCCCGGTCGTCGAGAGCGTGGGCGCCGAGGCCACGTCGAAGTTCACCGGCAAGATCCCGAAGGTGACGATCGAGATTCGCGACGTCAACCCGAAAGCCGAGGCGGCCGGCACGGAGGGCGTGGAGGAAGTCGCCCGCAGAGCCGACTGAGGATCCAGGCAGGAGGGCGGCATGAAAGCGCGGACGCATTGAATGCGCGGGCAGCGATCGTGATCGGCTCCTGATGCGTCGTCTCGGCTGGATCCTGTTCGGTGTCGTCGTCGTGCTGGCACTCGCGTGGGCGGCGGCGGCGTTGCACTTCACCGGGCCGCGTCCGGCGCTGCTCGCGGACGGGTTCGCGGTCGCGCTGTTGCTCGCCGGCCTGGGCGTGCTCTTCGTCGTGCGGCCGTTCGGACGCATGCTCACGGCGCTGGTCGTGCTCTTCGCCGCGTTCGCGCTCTGGTGGAGCCACGTCGAGCCGCGGAACGACCGCGACTGGCAGCCCGACGTCGCGCGCACGGCCCACATCGACATCGTCGGCGACCGGATGACGGTGCAGAACCTCCGCAATTTCGACTACCGGAGCGAGACCGATTTCACCGAGCGTTGGGAGACCCGCACCTTCGACCTGGCGCAGCTCTCGGGCCTGGATCTCTTCATGTCGTATTGGGGCGCACCCGGAATCGCGCACACGATCATGAGCTGGGACTTCGCCGACGGCCAACATCTCGCCGTCTCCATCGAGACCCGCAAGGAGAAGGGCGAGGAGTACTCGGCAGTCAAAGGCTTCTTCAAGCAATTCGAGATCTACTACGTCGTCGCCGACGAGCGCGACGTGATCCGCCTGCGGACGAACTACCGCAAGGAAGAGGTCCACCTCTATCAGCTGCGGACGCCGCTGCCGCGGGCGCGGCGGATCCTCCTCGACTACGTCGCGTCGATCAACGCGCTGGACGACCAGGCGGAGTTCTACAACGCCGGGACCGCGAACTGCACGACGACGATCACGCGCCACATCCGTCACGTCGGCATCGCGTTTCCCTTCGACTGGCGCGTCATCGCGAACGGCCGGCTCGACGAGCTGCTGTACGAGCACGGTGCAATCGACACCAGTCGCCCGTTTCCCGAAGTGCGCGAGGCGACCCTGGTGAATGCGCGCGCCGAGGCCGCCGATCAGGACCCGCAGTGCTCGGCGCGCATTCGCGAGGGGCTGGTCCGTCCGCCGTTGCTCGTCCTGCCGGCGGGCACCGACTGAGCCTCCCGAGGGAAGAGCACATGGACAGGAGCATACGCATGCCGCTCGGACGCGAGCGCGGCCGTCGCCGCGGCCCGCAGGTTCCGGCGTGGGCGCGACTCGCGCTCGTCGTCCTCGTGGTCGGGTCGGGTGCCGTCGCGGCAGCGGAACCGGCGGATCCCAAGCCGCTCGCGGGGGTGCCTACCAGCCCGTCACCCAGTGCCGCCCCCGCCGACGCGGCGGCGGACGCGCCGCCTGAACGCGCGCCTGGCGAGGGCGCGCACGTCGTCTGGATTCGGCCCGAGGAGGTCGCCGTCCGCGCCGACGGCCTGCTGCGAGGGCTCGAAGGCACGGCGCCGGGTGCGGCCGTACGCGCGGCGGTCGCGCGCGTCGAGCAGGATCTCGGCGCGCTCGCGCCCGACCTCGAGGGGTTGATTCAGAATACGCGCGTTGCCGTCGCCCGCTCGACGCCGTTCGTCGAGCTCGATGATCTCCGGCGCGAGCTCGCCGCCGCCGACGCGACCCTCGGCGGGTGGGAGGCGACGCTCGTCGCCGAGGCGAAGCGGGTCTCCGAAGCGCTCGACGACATCATGCGGGCCCGCGTGATGTGGCTCGAGACGCGCGCACGCCCGGAGACCGTCGCGGCCGGCGCGGCGGTTGCGCGGCGGGTGGGCGAGGCGCTCGCGGCGCTCGACGAGGCCGCGGCCACGTTCCAACCCTGGCGCAACCAGGTGCTCGCGATCAGCGACCGGGTGCTCGACCGCCGGGCGGCGGTCGCGCGCGCGCTGAAGCGAGTGCAGGAGGCAGCCGCGACCGAGTGGATGAATCTCTTCGTGCCCGGCCGCCCGCCGCTCTGGCAGGGCGGGTTCGCGAGCCAGCTCCGGAGCGAGCTGCCGCGCGTTCCGGCGCAGATCGTCGCGTACGGGCGCGGCACGTTCGCCTACGTCGCGCGCGACGTGCGACCGCTCGGCCTGCAGATCCTCGTCGCCGCCATCCTGATGGCGGTCTTCCGCCGCAGCGCCGCGCGCGCCGGGACCGGGCCTGCCGAGCGCGCCGCGCCGCCGCGCCGACCCTACGCGCTCGCATGGTTGCTCGCCCTGCTCGCGACCCCGTGGCTGCATCCGCTGAGCCCGCAGCGTTTCCGGCAGCTCATGGCGATCGGGGCCCTCATCCCGGCGTCCCGCCTCACGCTCTCCACCTCCGGACCGGTCGGCGTGGCGGAGCTCGCCAGTCTCTTCGTGCTCCTCTTCTTCGACCGTCTGACCCTGGCACTGGCGCCGCTGCCCGCGGCGGCGCGCGCCAGCGCGCTCCTGACGGCGGTGCTCGGGCTCGTGCTCGCCTCGCAGCTCGCCCGCCGTGTGCCCTCGCATGGCGGACCGTCGCGAAGTGGCCGGCTGGCGCATTTGGTCCTCGGCGCGCTCGCGGTGGCGCTCGCGGCGGAGATCGGCGGGTGGGACCATCTGGCGGCGTTTCTCGGCCGCGGCATCATCGCGGGCGCCGTCATCGCGGTCTTCGTGTACGCCGCAGTGATCGGGCTCGAGCCGCTCGTGGTCGACGCGCTCGAGTCGCCGCTGGTGCAGCAAAGCCGCATGCTCACGTCCAACCCGTCCGCCCTTCGCCGCCGGGTGCGCTCCGTCCTCCGGGGGTTGGGCGCGCTGCTGTGGCTCGGCCTCGTGCTGCGGGCGGTGGGGTTGCATGCGGCGGCGGTCGCCGGGCTGCAGGCAGTGCTCGCCGCCGGAGTCTCGGTCGGGGCGCTCTCGATCTCGGTCGGCACCGTCCTCGCCTTCGTGCTCACGCTCGTCGCCGCGATGCTGCTCGCGCGGACTGCGACCGGCGTCCTGGAGGCCGACGTCTACCCACGTGCGAGCTTGCCGCGCGGCGTGCCGGTCGTGCTGTCGACGCTGGTGCGCTACGCCGTCTACTCGCTCGGCTTCCTCTGCGCGCTCGCGGCCGCCGGCATCGAGCTCAGCCAGCTCACGATCCTGCTCGGCGGCCTCGGCGTCGGCATCGGGCTCGGCCTGCAAAGGGTGGCAGCCAACTACATCAGCGGCATTACCATCCTTCTGGACCGTTCCGTCAGCCTCGGCGACGTGGTGACGGTTGACGGCTTTCACGGTGAGGTCACGAAAATGACCTCCCGCTGCATCATCGTGCGCGGAACGGATGGCACCAACGGGATAATTCCAAATGAAACCCTGATCACCTCGAAAGTGATCAACCATTCGTACTTCCGCGGGCGGGCCCTGCTTCGCCTGCCGGTGCAGGTCGCCTACGGAACAGACCTGGAAACGGCCCTGCGATTGTTGCTGGAAGCGGCCACCGCGCATGCCAACGTGCTCGGGGATCCGGCGCCGGCGGCCGTGGTGAACGCCTTCGCGGACAGCGGCATCAATCTCGAATTACAGGCGTGGGCAGAGAATCCACAGCAGAAGCTGGCGGTCCAGACCGAACTGCACCTGGCGATGTACCGGAGCTTTGCCGCGAACGGAATTGAAATTCCCTTTCCACAGAGAGACATACGTATTGTCAACGAAACTAAAGTTTTCCCTCCGGGCTTGTATAAAGACTGAATCTCCGCATTTATCAGGAAGAGCCCAAGAACTCGCACAATAGCCTGAGCTCCCATGGTTTTTGCTTGGTAGTTCCGGAGGCACACAGCGTTACAAAATTTGGCGTTGCGGAGGGTGTCCGTTACTGTAGAATCGGCCCCGTTATATTTCTGATTATTCGAGGTTAACTGAATGAATTTGAATGGGTTTACGGACCTTCCGATTTGGGCCAACGGGCTGATCGTACTGCCTTGGTGGGGTTACGTTCTCGTGGCGCTGGGGCTGACCCACGTCACAATTGCGGCAGTGACCATTTACCTGCACCGTCACTCAGCGCACCGGGCCCTCGATTTGCATCCGGCCGTCGCCCATTTCTTCCGTGGCTGGCTGTGGCTGACAACCGGTATGTCCACCAAGGCCTGGACCGCGATTCACCGCAAGCACCATGCAAAGTGTGAGACCGAAGAGGATCCGCATAGCCCGCAAGTGCTGACGCTGAAGAAGGTTTTGCTGGAAGGCAGCGAGCTGTACCGCAAGGAAGCTGCGAACCAGGAAACGCTGGACAAATACGGCCACGGCACGCCGGACGACTGGATCGAGCGCAACGTCTACTCGCGTTCGGACAAGGGTGGAGTCGGCATGACCCTGGTGATCGACATTCTGTTGTTCGGGCCGGTGGGCCTGGCCATCTGGGCGGTCCAGATGCTGTGGATCCCGGTGACCGCGGCTGGCGTGATCAACGGCGTAGGACACTATTTCGGCTATCGCAATTTCCAGGCGGAAGATGCGAGCACCAACATTGTGCCCTGGGGCATCCTGATCGGCGGCGAGGAACTGCATAACAATCACCACGCCTACGCTTCGTCGGCGAGACTGTCGAACAAGTGGTACGAATTCGACATCGGCTGGGCCTATATCCGGATTCTGTCCGCACTGGGCCTCGCGCAGGTCAAGAAACTGGCCCCCCAGGTGAAGTTGGATTGGGACAAAGCGAAATGCGATGCCCAGACCCTGCAGGCCGTCATTACCCATCGTTACGACGTGCTTGCCCGCTTCACCCGTTCGCTGAGGGCGACCTGCGCAGACGAATTGCGCCGCATGCGTGAGCATAAACACAGCCATACGATCGACCTTCAAGGCATCAAGCGCTGGTTGCACCTTGACGCCAAGTTCGTTCCTGCCCAGGGCAAGGCCCAACTCGACGAAGTGCTGAAAACCAGCAAGGTGCTGGACACCGTTTACACCATGCGCCAGGAATTGGCGGCATTGTGGCAGCGCTCGACGGCGACCAAGGAACAGTTGTTGTCGCAGCTCGAGGACTGGTGCCACCGCGCGGAAAAAAGCGGCATTGCACCGTTGCGCGACTTTTCCCGCACCCTGCGCTCCTACGCCTGACGTCACGACGCAACACCAAACAAAAAAGCCCGCTTCGGCGGGCTTTTTTGTTTCTACTGGCCGGGCTTGATTGACCCGGAGTTTTCCGAGCCCGATTACTTGAGCTTGGTTTCCTTGTAGATGACGTGCTTGCGGGCAACCGGATCGAATTTTTTCATCTCGATCTTGTCCGGCGTGGTGCGTTTGTTCTTCGTCGTGGTGTAGAAGTGTCCCGTGCCCGCGGACGATTCCAGTTTGATTTTTTCACGCATGTTCTACCCTCCGGTCAGATCTTGCCGCCACGGGCGCGCAATTCCGCCAGGACGACGTCGATGCCCTTCTTGTCGATGGTGCGCAACCCCGCGTTGGTAACACGCATGCTTATCCAGCGGCTCTCGCTCTCGACCCAGAAGCGCCGATACTGAAGATTCGGCAGAAAACGGCGTTTGGTCTTGTTATTGGCGTGGGAAACGCTGTTCCCGCCCATCGGCTTCTTGCCGGTTACTTCGCAAACTCTTGCCATGATGACTTCTCCAGGCTTTGTAGCTGAGGACTGCCGCAAGGCGATCCGTTCTAAATCCGGAACCGGTCCGGGACCGGCCCCGCTGAAATTCGGGAAGCGCGCTTTATAGCATATTTCCAGCGACTTACTCAATGCTTTCGGGTGCATTTCAAAGCAGGCCGCGTTCGGCAAACGACAAAGTCGCGCCTCTGCCGATGATGAAGTGGTCGAGAACCCTGACATCGACCAAGGCAAGGGCTTGTTTGAGCGTCTGCGTCAGCGTTTCATCGGCATGGCTGGGCTCGGCAACGCCAGAAGGATGGTTGTGGGCAAAGATGATACCCGCCGCGTTGTAGTGCAAGGCCCAGCGCACGACCTCGCGCGGAAAGACGCTTGTCTGGGTCAGCGTGCCGGCGAACAGCTCTTGCACCTCCAGTACCCGGTTCTGGGCATCAAGGAAA
>JANNPN010000303.1:0-10673 GCA_031400185.1 Polyangiaceae bacterium | reverse complement strand
GCGCAGCGTCAATGTACGACTGACGCGGACTGCGGTGGAGGTTTCGGGACCTGCGTCGGCATCCCGCGCAGCTGCTTCTTGACCGGTGGCGGAACCGCGGCCATCTCGCCCGCGGGTTCCGAGGACGGCACCGACACGTTGGTCGCCGTCGGCATGGAAGACACGCCGATGAACGACGTGTCGAACCCGACCCTCGCGGCGATCTTCTGCGTCGCCCCGACGGGAGCGGCCGCGGTGAACACGGTCGCGGGTCTCCCGGGTCCAGGCCGCGTCACGATCCGCGGCACGGCAACCGGTCTGCCGTAAACGGAGCCGACCGAGGCGGGCGCGACCGGCATGCCGGGCTCGCGCCCGCCTCCACTTTCCCGCCGACGAAGGCTACACTCCGTCGTCGCCCACGAAGCCGCGCCTCGCCACCGCGCCTCGTGCGTCTTCGTCTGTGGTCTTCGTCCGTAGGGATCTTCCGTCCCGTGACTCCGCGATGCCCCTCCGCCTGAGCGTAGTGATCGCCACGACCCAGCCGTGGCCCGAGGTCGCACCCTGCCTCGAGTCGCTGCGCGTGCAGATGGAAGCCGTCGACGGCGAGGTCCTGCTCGGCGACGGCAGCGCCGCAGGCATGCCCGAGGGACAGGCCGCGCGGCACCCGCGCGTCCGGCTGCTCCATCGACCCGGGGCGAGCGTCTTCGAGCTCCGAGCTGCGGCGGTCGCGGCGGCACGCGCCGACGTGATCGCGATCACCGAGGACCATTGCGTGCCGGCGGAGGATTGGTGCGAACGCATCCTCGCCGCGCACGCGGGCCGGCCGGAGGCCGTCGCGATCGGCGGGTTGGTCGAGAACGGCGCCACCGCCACGCGCATCGACTGGGCGAGCTTCTTCCTCGTGAACGGCGGCAGTCTGCCCCCCCTGCCCGCGGGAGCACGGCGGACGATCGCGCTCCAGGCGAACGTGTCCTACAAGCGCGCCGCCTTGCGGACGCGCGGGTTCGGGCTCGGCCAGATGGAGTGGCTGCTGAACCGCGACCTCCGGGAGCACGGCGGCGTCCTCGTCAACGACGAACGCATCCGGGTCACCCACGTGCAATCGCTCGGTGTCGCCGCCACGTGCCGCATTCACTTCGACGATGGGCGCACGATCGCGAGCTTTCGCATGGAGCGCATGGGCGCGGTGGAATGGCTCGTACGCATCGCCGCGTGCACGGTGATGCCGCCGCTGCTCGTGGCCCGGACGCTCGTCGCGGTGCTCCCGAAGCGCTGCCCATGGACGATCGTCGGCGCGAGCGTGCCGTGGATGCTCGTGCTCGCGACCTGCAAAGCGTGGGGCAATCTGCTCGGCTTCCTGCACGGTCCCGGCGCGAGCCCCGCGCGGATCCGCTGACGGCTGTCAGCGGCGGGAGGCGACCGCCCGATAGCAGTCGTGGGTGGCGCGCGCGGTGACCTCCCATGTGAACCGCCGCGCGCGCTCCAGGCCGGCGACGCGCAACGCATTGAGCGCCGCGGGATCGGCGGTCAGGCGCAGGACGGCCGACGCGATCGCCTCCGCGGTCGGCTCGACGAGCTCGGCGGCGCCTTCGAGATTCTCGGCGAGGCCACCGGCGGGCGACGCCAGCACCGGGGCGCCGCAAGTCATCGCCTCGAGCGGCGGCAGGCCGAAGCCTTCGTACGCGGACGGGAACACGAAGAGGCGCGCGCCCGCGTAGAGCAGCGCCAGGTCGTCGTCCGACACGTACCCGAGGTGGTGCACGCGCGACGCAAGCGTCGGCGACCGCATGCGCTCGATCAAGCGAGCGCAGTCCCACCCCGTCCGCCCGACGAGCGCCAGGTCGAGGGCGCATCGATCGTCACGCACCACGCGCTCGTAGGCATCGAGCAGCACGTCGAGGTTCTTCCGCGGCTCGAGCGTGCCCACGTGGAGGAGATAGTCCCGCTGCAACCCGAGCCGTGCGCGTACCCGTGCGACATCGCCGGCGGCACGGGGTCCCAGGTGCCGGCTGATGCCGAGCGGCACGACCGTGACGGCGTCGGGCGCGAGATCGGGCGCAACGCGGCGGAGCTCCGCCGCGACCGATCGCGACGGCACCAGCACGCGGTCGGCTCGCCGCGCGCTCGCAAGCACCCCCGCGCGGAACGCACGGCTCCGGCGCAGGCGATTGTGCGCCTCGGGCATCGTGAAGAACGTGACGTCGTGGACGGTCAGGACGTGGCGGGTGGCGGTGCGCGCGAGCGGAGCGAAGAACGACGGCGAATGCAGCACCGAAACGTCGAGTCGGGCGAGCACCGCGGGCAGCACCGCCTGCTGGAACACGAGCCGGGCGAGCCGCGAGCGGAACGGCAAGGCGATCACGCGACACGCGCTCGGCAGCGTCGGCGCGACGCGGGCGGCGTCGCCGCGGTTCACGAAGACGACGAGCTGGTCGCCGGTGTCGAGCGCGGCGAGCGCCCGCACCAGCTCCAGCATATAGCGATCACATCCCGTGACCCGGCGTTCGAGCGGTGTGAGATCGAGAGCGACGCGCACGCGGGGACGGGCCCGAAGGTCCTGGCGGACGCGGGACCGCTAGCTCATCCCCTTCATCGCTTGCGCGAGGATGCGCGACGTCGACGGACGCATGATGCGCGGGTCGACCTCTTTGCCCTCGACGAGCGTCTTCCGAACGTCCTTGCCGGAGATGAAGACCGGCTTCTCGTTTGGATGCAGGTCCATCAAGTCCACGCGGCCGGCCGACTCGTAGTACGCGGCGAACCCGACCTTCAGCGGCTTGATCTGGAGGTCGCCGCCGAGCTTGTCGAAGATCTCTTGAGCGTCGAAGTCGCCCCAGATCGCGCTGCCGTCATGGTAGGGCGCGTCGGCGTGCTTCCGGCCGATGACGATGTCGGTGAAGCCAAAATTCTGACGGTAGATACCGTGCATGACGGCTTCCTTCGGCCCGCCGTAGAACATCTTGATGTCCAGGCCGAGCAGGATGACGCGGTCGGGTACCGACTCCTTCCGCGGACCCCAGAGCGCCTGGTCGCTGTCGCCCTCACCGAGCGAACGGTTGTCGATCAGCGCCTCGTAGGTCTTCATGCGGACCCCGGCGTTCACGTCGTCGCCCTTCGTCTCGCCGATCAGTGGGTTGAGCACGGCACCGGCATCGTGCCCCTCACGCACCAGCGTCTCGAGGCCGTAGACGAGCGCGTACTCGTGCGCGCGGTGCAGCGGGTTTCTGGTCTGGAACGCGACGACGCGGTTCCACCCCTTCTTCGCAACGAGCGCACGGACCTCGCGCGGCGAGAGCACGTACTTGCCGAACTCGGCGTCCTTCGGCTGCGGCAGCACGCGGATGGTACCGCCGACGAGGTAGGTCTTGTCGGCGTCGCCCTTCAGCGCCATGTCGGCACCCGGGTGGTCGGTGCGCTCGGTGCCGTAGACGCTCTTCAGGTACTTCGCCTTGTCCCACGCGAACACGTCGCTGACCTCGAGCCGCGCAACCGGCGTGCCCGCGGAGCTCACGAGCGCCACGGCCTTGCCCTTCTCGAGCGTCTTCGCGAGGTCCGCCGCCACGGGGAACGCGAGCGGGATCGTCCACGCATAGCGTTTGCCCTGGTGCTCGACGTAACCGTGGTCGAGCACCTGCCCGTAGGTCGCCCCGTTCATCGGCCCGGTGAGCGGCGAGAGCGCGCCGTCGCCGAAGCGGTAGACCGTCGAGAGGTCGGCGTCGGAGACCGGCACCTTCGGAAGCTTCGCGAGCTCGGCCTTGAACGTCGCCTCTTCGGCGGCGGGAACGGTCAGATCGAGCGGCTCGGCGAGCCCTCCGTGAGCAGGGACGAGACTGGCCATGGAATAAAATCCTTTCTGCAACGTCGAGAGTAGTAGTGGCGACGGATCGAAGCGATCGGCGCGGAGTGCGGGAGACTAGCGTGCTCGGCGGGAGGGGGCAACGGCTGAAGCGCGCCGCGGAGTTCCACGTCGCCTGACGTCCTGACACCCGCTGCCGACGGGCGTCTCATCGCCGCGCCCCGCATCGCCGCGCCACCCGGCCGCGTTGGGCGCGCTGCGTCTGGACGCCGCGGCGGGCGCCGGCAGTCTAGCCTCCCCGCACCACGAAGGCCCCGGACCCGCCGGGTTGTTTGCATGTGGCAAGCGGCAGTGCAAGCCCGAAGGTCCGACTTCAAATATGATGTCGACCCGTCCGTGCGAAACGGCCGGTTGTGCTTCCTATCAACCCGGCCTCAAGAAGAATCTCCACCACGTCAGGGCGATCGGCTTGCGCAATGAGAGGCCACCTTCGGTGCTTCCTGCCGCTGCCGGTCTACGTAGTCCTGGGTCAGTGTGAGCGCCTCGGCCAGGTCATCCTCGTCCACCATGTCATAGCGTCGAAAGACGCTGTCGGTCTTGTACCCGCTGATCCGTGGCCGCGTACGCTGCATTACCGCCGACAAATGTGAGGGCGCGATCGCGATGCAAGCCAATCGCGCCTTCGACGCTCACTGGCAATTGGCCGGCGGCTCCGTCGACACGCAGCGCGCCTCGTTGTCGATGCATGCATCCTCGCCATTGGCGGGATTGTCGTCGTCGGCGATACACGTGTCGAACGGACTGGGATAGTCAGGGTCGGGGGTCGCGGGATCGTCCGGTAGGGGATAATCGAAATGCGTCGCTGGAATGCATTGGTGGTTCCAGCACATACCGGCCGCGCAGACTTGTCCAAGAAGCGCACACTTCGTGAAGTTCGGCGTATTTTCGAATGCGCAATTGTAGATATCGCAATTCCCGTTCACGGTGTGCTTGCACGATCGCTTGTCTGGCGCCACGGTGTCGAACGTACACTGATTGAAGTCGTTGCAGCCGAGCGGCGGTGTTCCGTTGTTAGTCAATTTGTAGCCGGCGCAGATTCCGCCACCACACTCGTCACCGATCGTCGTCGGATCGCCGTCGTTACAGTGGGTACCGTCACCCTCGTTGACGCACGACGCCGGGCAGTCCGGCTGGTTCGCCGCCTCGGTGTGCGTACAGCCCTTGTCCGAATCGCACGAGTCGATCGTGCACGGGTCGTTGTCGTTGCAGCACGACGCGTCGTTGCCGGCGACGCATACGCCCGCGTTGCACGTATCCCCGGTGAAGCAAGGATCGGCGTCCCGACATGCGGTGCCGGTCGTCTTATTCGAGTTGTCGCAACCGACCCACGGATTGGGGGCGGTCGCCGGATCGCACAGGTCCTTCGTGCATTGATTACCGTCGTAGCAGTAGAGATCCTCGGTGTCGTGGACGCATCCGGTGGCCGCATTGCACGTGTCCTGCGTGCAGAACACGTAGTCGTTGCAATTGATCTGTGCCGCCCGGCATCCGCTGACCTCGTCGCACGACTGGGTGGTGCACGCATCGCCATCATCGGGGCATGGATCGGGACTCGGTCCGAGCGTGCAATCGGGGAGGCAGCCGTCCGTTCGACAGTACAACGCGCTGGCCGCGTCGCACTCTTCGACTGGTTCGTCTCTGAAGCCGTCGCCACAACACACGTTCAGGGTAGTATCGACCGTTTGGTCCGGGTTCGGCGGACGGAACTCCGCGTTCGCGTCGATGCTCGCACTGACGGACCTCACAAGCTCGTGGCAGACCGTGTTCGCGGGACAGTTGTCGGCGAGGATGTGCGCATGCTGACCGATCTCGATCGTCCTCCCCGTGATGGATGTCGTGCCCCCGTCCCCGCCACTCCCGGCGCTGACGTCCAGCGTTCCCGTGCCGTTCAGCGATCCATTGCCGTTCACCGTCGCGTTGCAGTGTTCCAGAATGATGTCACCGCCGTCGGCGCCATTCGGGCCGCTGGCGTGTAGCTGTCCGACGATCGTTCCCGTGAGCCCTGTGATCAGGATTGGCCCCCCCGGAGCGGCGTCACACCCATCGCGCGCGCCGTCAGCACCGACGTGATGGTCACTCCGGTGCGGCCGCTGATCGTGATCGAACCGCCACCGCTACCGTCGTCGCTGTCGGGATCGCCGTCGCTGTCGAGGAACTCGCGGTAGGTCCCGAGACCATCGAACGTGCCATTGCTCGTGATGGTGATCTGCTTGGCCGCAATGACGAACAGGTCGCCGCCGTCGCCGTTCGGCACCGCCCCCGTGGCCGACATCGGCGCTGCGACGATGACGCTTCCACGCTGAGCCGACAAGTCGATCATGCCTCCGGTTCCGCCGGCGAAGTCCTCGGCGTTGCCGGTATTCGGGCTGCCATTCGTCGCCAGCATGGCCGAGTCCTCGATCTCGAGCGCTACGCCGTTCACGGGATCGATCTGGGTCGCGGTGATGGCGATGCCGCCCGGACTCCCGCCATTGCTCTTCAACGTGCTTTGAATGACGACCGAACCACCGGTGATGATGATGTCGCCGCCGTCACACTCGGTCGTCGGGGCTGCCGCGCCCGACACCGATGTGTCGATCGGCACGTTGACCAACACGGGGCCGTCGGGCGCCGAGAGATCGATCGTGCCGCCGGCGCCGCAGTCGATGCTGTTGCCCTCCGATCCTTGACTCGTGATCGAGTCGCCGTCGATCAGTGCGATGCCCTCCGTACCGGCGTGAATGTTGAGCCTCCCGCCGTCCTCCGGCGCGCTGACGTCCATGATGGCCCCGGCAAACATCTCGAACTTGCCGGTCACTTCGACCGTCAGCGTGCCACCTCGGACCGCATTGCCGCCCTTGGCCTTCAACCCGCCGTTCAGCTTGAGTGCGCCTGCCTTGACCGTATACGAGTCGCCGTCGTTTTTGCCGCGCAGTTGTCCCGTCACCGTGACCGTCTTCGGGCGAAAATCCAGGACGCAACCATCTGGGACATCGTGTGCACCTTGGATCTTGCATGTGGTCGCGCCGGTACTGGTGCAGATCGAAACCGAGCAGCCGCTGGCCGTATTCGTCGGCCCTGGACTGGGGGTGCGCGTCGTCGTCGGCGTGGGCGTTCGCGTCGACGTCGCCGTGCCCGCCGGCGTCACGGTGGGCGTCGCTGTAGCCGTACGCGTGGCAGTCGCCATTGCGGTCGCGGTCGCCGTTGCGGTCGCGGTCGCCGTTGCGGTCGCGGTCGCCGTTGCGGTCGCGGTCGCCGTTGCGGTCGCGGTCGCCGTTGCGGTCGCGGTCGCCGTTGGGGTGATCGTCGGTGTCGGAGTCGCCGTCAGCGAGGGTGTCGGTGTTGCGGTGAGCGTGGGCGTCGCGGTCACTGTTGGAGTGGCGGTTACCGTCGGCGTCGGAGTCGCGGTCTGAGTCGCGGTCGCCGTTTCCGTCGGTGTGGCTGTCGGAATGGGTGTCGCGGTGAGCGTCCCGGTGACCGTCGGTGTCGCCGTGACGGTGGGCGTTGGTGTCACGCTCGCGGTCGCCGTGGGCTCGTTCTCGGTGGCAGTGGCCGTGACGGTCGGAGTAGCCGTCGCCGTCGGCGTGGGCGACTTCGTCGGGGTCGGCTCGACGAGGGGCGACTGGGTCACGGTGGGAGTGGGCGTTAGGGTCAGCGTGGGAGTGGGGGTCCGAGTGACCGTTGGGGTCACGGTCATCGTCTCCGTGGGGGTCACCGTTACGGTCGGCGTCGGCGTGGCCGTCGCCATCCTGCGATACCCGCACGCGACGTACACGTCGCCGATCTGCTCGACCCGCGATGGCGAGGTGTTGTTGCGGTAGCCGCCGACCTCGACGCTGTCGATGGCACTGGTGCACGAAGAGCTGCAGTAGCCCCAAGGACCGCAGTTGGTCTCGGTGCAGCCGAGGTCGTCATAGACTTCGAAGGTCGTGGTCAAAGGCAGCGCGCCCGTCGGCGGCATGATGGTCTCGGCACCCGTGCTGTCGATGCGGCGCATCATCTTCCACGCTCGATTCGATCCGCTGGCGCTCCTCGCGATCGACATCGTTGACCGACAACCGAACACCGTGTCGATGCTGGCAATAGCGTCGGAGCCCGTGCTGAAGTCGCCGATCGACGCGATGAATTTCGGATAGTTGCCGGTGCCGTCGTTCGCATATGAGCTCGTCGACGGCGGCACGTCGCTCCAACAGGTTTGATACGAGCTGCAACCGTTGAAGGAGACGATGTCTGAGGACGACCCGTACTGGCCGGCTCCGTCAGCGGTTCGCATGATCACGTGGCTGTCCATGCCGACGTATCCATTGTCCATGATGATGATGTCGTCGATCCTCACGTCGCCGCCGATCGACGTGGTGAGATTCGGGGCTACGAAACTCAGGTAGGCAAGGCCTCCTCCGGTGTCGACGCTGCTGGTCGTTTGGCTGTTGCGCACCGCGCCGTCGATGCGGGCCTCTACGGTGTCGTCTGCCGTCGTAGTGCCATCGACGGACATCTTGAGCTCGTAGAGGTGCCAGGCGTCAGTCGTGACGGTGTAGCCCGTGCCGATTTGCGCGTTGGAGTGATGCAGCGTCACGGTCGACGCGGCACTATTGAAACGGAGTGCAGCGAGGCCCGCAAACATGAAATTTCCGGTGCAGGCAGAAGGGCACGCGTTGCTGGGGATGTACACCCATGCGCTGAAGTAGACCGTGCCGTTCGTGACCGTATCCTTCCAGGCAGGTGTGGCGAAGTGCCCGGCGCCCCCGGTCGTTCCGGAGTGCAGCGCGAAGGCCGCCGCGCCGCTGTGCTTTACGGTCGTATCGAAGCCAACACGGCCGTAACCAGACTGTGCCTCGTAGTCGAAATCTTGGATTTCCGCGCCGCTCACCCAGAGCGCACCGTTAGTGGCATGCGCCGATTGCGGCGATGCGTTGAGAAGGATTCCAAGGAGCAAGGCGACGAAGAAGGGGGCTCGCATCGTCGGTCGCATGGCAGCTCCTCAGCCCTGGTCGAGAATCAAGGGCACCGTCAGTCGGGTACGGGGTGCGCGGCGCTTACAGCGGACTACATACGTTCGGGTATGCAGACCGCTATCGAAGAAGCTATACGCTCGTGGAGTGTGGCTATAGGCGGGGCAACTTCGTGTCAACGAAAAAATGCTCGAATCGCTCCGAAATGGAACGATTCATGACGAGATGCGAAAAACGACCGACCCGAAGTGCGAAGCACGGATCGGCAAGGAGCGGCACATTTCCACGAAGTTGATAGGCGGTTTATGCGCGGACTGTTGGCGTACGGCAGGCCGGCCGCTGGGAACGCCTCGCGGAGGATCGCACGGATCGGCGCGACGCTGCGTCGGCACCCCGTGCCCAAGAGGGCGACCGAGCTATCCCGGCGGCTCATCTTCGGGCCGCCCGCGTGCACGCCCCCTCCCACAGCGCCGCCGTCAGCACGGCCGCCGCGCCGAGCTGCTCCGCCATCACGTCGACCAGTTCCGCGTGCAGGCGGCGATAGTACAGACGGGATCCGGCTTTCGTGCCGCGCGCGGCGGTGCGGTCGGCCGCGAGTACCTCCGGGACCTTCGCGTACGCCGCCTCCAGCGCCGCGAAGAGGGCACCCTCGGCGCCCTCCGGGGCGATGGCACGCCGTCGCGCGACCTTCCACGAGCGGCGGGTGTACTCGTCGAGGTCGTCGTCGACGAGCTTCGCCTCGATGCGGCGGTGGATGCCGCGCTGGCCGGTCGCTGCGCCGTCGTAGTTCTCGGTCGCGTGGAGGGGCATCGTGGCGTCGGCGGCGTAGTGCGCGAGGTGACCGGCGGTGACGCGCGCCGACGCGACGTCGCCGCGACGAAGCTCGTCGCGGAGCAGGCGCGCGAGCGCCGCGGCCGACCACGGCAGCGTCCCCTCGCGCTCGACGATCTTCCGACCGAAGCGCGCCTCGGCGGCGACGCGATCGCGCGGCAGCTCGCGAAACGGCGGGCGTCCGTAGTGGTCGAGGTTCAGAAAGTGCCGCACGCCCTCGCGCCGGCCATGACGACGTTTGAAGACCGTATCGGGCTCGACCGCCGCGTCGCCGAGCACCGACCGCGGCGCGCCGCCGAGCGCGGGACACGTGTCGCGCACGAGCTCCGCGGCGCGCACCGCGACCCAGCGGTGCGCCGCGAGGCCCCACGCATCCGCTGGCCGGGGCCCCGCCAGTACGACCAACGCGACGACGACCGTCGCGATCGCTCTCACTGCGCCACCAGCGCGCCGATCCCGATGCGCCGGAGCGCGATCACCCCCGCCATTGCGGCTGCCGCGACCGCGACCATGACGACGTCGCCGCCCGTGATCCCGGGTCGCGGCAGCGACGTCCGCACGCGCTCGGCGCTGAACCCACGCACCTCGAGCGCGAACGCCATCTGGTCCGCGCGGCGGAGCCCGCCGATGAAGACCGGCACGATGACCGGCACGTAGCGCGCGATCCGCTGCCGAACGGTCCCGGTCCGGAAGTCGAGCCCGCGGCAGCGCTGCGCGTCGCGCACGGTGAGCGCGGCGTCGAGGAAGACCGGCACGAGCCGGAACGCGAGCGTCAACACGAAGCCGACCCGGTACGGCAGCCCGAGCCGCGACAGCGCGAAGGCGAACTCCTCGATGCTGGTGGTCGCGAGGAAGAGAAACCCCGTCGCGAGGTACGTCTCGAGGCGGAGCGCCATCCCGAGCCCGTAACGGAGCGCGAGCCAACGATCGACCGGCACACCGGGCGTCGCCGGGAATAACACCGTCCAGATGATCGTCGTGAATAAGAAGACCGGGAGGAGCAGCCAGCGCATGCTATGGAGCACCGGCAGCGAGCGCGCGCTCGCGGTCACGATCACGACGAGTGCCAGCAGCGG
>JANNPN010000209.1:0-12490 GCA_031400185.1 Polyangiaceae bacterium | reverse complement strand
CGCGGACCCTGCGAATAGTTGATTCGTGAAGCGGGACGGGCGTCCGGCCTCCGAGCCGGCACACCACCTCCCCACCCCCACGCACCGCCGGCGCCGCGCGCAGTCTCTGCGTTTAATAGACCGGCTTGAAGTCGAAGTGATGAGCCGTCTGGAGATATCGGACCGTCCGGGTTTGGGAGCGCATCACGACGGTATTCGTCGTTGCGCCCCCACGAAAGAAACGGACACCGTCCAGGTAGTCGCCCGTGGTGACGCCCGTCGCCGCGAACATCACGTCGCCGTGCACGAGGTCGTCGAGATTGTAGACCTGCTGGAGGTCGGTGATGCCGGCCGCGTAGCAGCGATCGCGCTCGTCGTGGGTGAGGGGAGCGAGCCTCGCCTGCATGTCGCCCCCCGCACACCGGAGCGCCGCCGCCGCGAGCACGCCCTGATAGCCGCCGCCGACCCCGAAGAGGATGTCGACACCCGACTCCGGCCGGCTCGTCGCGAGCGCCGCGGAGAGGTCGCCGGCGCCGAGGAGCTTGATGCGTGCTCCCGCGTTCCGCACCTCGCGGATGAGCTTCGCGTGGCGCGGCCGCTCGAGCACGACGACGGTGAGGTCCTCGACGTAGACGCCCTTTGCTTCGGCGAGCGCCTTCAGGTTGTCGGTCGGTGAGCGCGTGATGTCGATCACACCGCGCCCCTCGGAGCCGACCGCGATCTTGTCCATGTAAGTGTCGGGGCAGCGGAAGAAGACGCCGGGCTCGGCGATCGCGACGATCGAGAGTGCGCCGGGGCCGCCGGTCGCGGTGATGCTGGCGCCCTCGAGCGCGTCGAGCGCGACCTCGGTCGCGGTCTCGCCACTGCCGATCTCCTCGCCGACGTAGAGGGTCTTGCTCTGCTCTTGCGAACCCTCACCGATCACGACCGTGCCGCCGACCGCGATTGCGTTGAACGCGCGCCGCATCGCCTCGACCGCGGCCTGATCGGCGCCGGCCTCGTCGCCGCGGCCCATGAAGCGGGCCGACGCGAGTGCCGCCGCCTCCGTGACGCGTGCGACCTCGAGTGCGAGGTTTCGATCCATCAGGCTCCTCCGAGATCGTCGGCGATGCGTAGGCAAACGGGCGCGCCCTGCACGCCGGCGCGACCGCGGATCCGCTTGAGCGCGGCCTCCAGGTCGCGCTCGCGCGCCTCGTGGGTGCGGATCACGACCGGCACCGTGCCGGCGGCACTGCGGCCCTGCTGGATCACGGTCGCGATACTAATCCCGTGCTCCCCGAGGATGGAAGCGATGTTTCCGAGGATGCCGGGCCGGTCGCGCACCATGATGCGCAGGTAATATGCCGTGCGAAGGTCCCCCAGCGGGACCCGCTTCGACCTGCGGAGCTCCACGATCCCGAGCGGCGGCACCCGTAGCGACGTGTTTTGCAGGCGATTGCGCGCGATCTCGATCAGGTCCGCGACGACCGCAGTCGCCGTCGGCATCATGCCGGCGCCGAGGCCGTAGTACATGCTCGAGCCAAGCGCCTCGCCCTCGACGTAGATCGCGTTGAACGCGCCCCGCACGCCGGCGAGCACGTGCGTCGACGGCACCAGCGTGGGATGCACGCGTGCCGCGACGTCGTCGCCGTGCAACGACCCGATCGCGAGCAGCTTGATCTCGTACCCGAGCTCGCGTGCGTAGGCGACGTCCATCTGCGCCACGTGCCGGATGCCCTCGGTGTGGACGTCCTTCAGATGCAGCTCGGTGCCGAACGCGAGCGCGGTCAGGATGACGAGCTTGTGGGCCGAGTCCGTGCCGTCGATGTCGAAGCTCGGGTCCGCCTCGGCGAGGCCCTGCTGCTGTGCCTCCTTCAGCGCGTCGTCGAACTGCGCGCCTTCGGCGCTCATCTTCGAGAGGATGTAGTTACAGGTGCCGTTCACAATGCCGCGGACGCCGACCGTGCGGTCGGCGACGACGCCGTCTCGCAGCACCCGCACGATCGGAATCCCGCCGCCGACACTCGCTTCGAAACCGATGTCGACGCGCCGGCGCGCGGCCGCGGCGAACACCTCGCGCCCGTGCACCGCGAGCAGCGCCTTGTTGGCGGTGACGACGCTCTTGCCGTTCTCGATCGCCGTCAGCACGAAGCGGCGCGCCGGCTCGTATCCGCCCATGAGCTCGATCACGACGTCGATGTCGTCGGCCGCGTAGACCGTCGCCGCGTCCGGGACGAGCATGCCCTTCGGGAGGCGCACGCCGCGGTCGCGCGTCGTGTCGAGGTCGGCGATCCGGACGAGACGAATCTCGGCGCCGAGCATGGCCTCGATCGCGGCGCGCCGGCGCTGGAGAAGCTTCACGACGCCGGTGCCGATGGTGCCGAAGCCGATCAGGCCGGCGCGGATGACCGGCGTCGCCGCACGCGCAACGCGCTTCCCCTTCTTCATGCCGCCCCCGCGGCGGAGCCGCCCAAGGCGTTCCGGATGCCGCGTGCCGCCTGCCGCGTACGATGCTCGTTCGCGATCGGCGCGAACCGCACGTGCTCGTCGCCGCATGCACCGACCCCTATCCCGCGGGACACCGCCACCTTCGCCTCCTGCCAGAGAAACTTCGAGAGCTCGATCGCGACGCGGAGCTCGTAGATGGCCTGCGGTACCGAGTAGCGGTGGTTCGGGGACTCCCCGGCGGACTCGACGAGCTTCTGCAGCACGTGCGGCGGCGGCGGCGCGTCGGGATTCCCCATGCCGAGGTCGATGACGTCCTCGCCGGCGCGACGCACCGCGAGCGTCAAGTCACCGATGATGTCGAAGACGTACGGCGGCAGCCGCTCGATGCGGGGGAAGTTCATCCGCGGAACGACGGCGGAGCTAGAAGCGAAAGCCGACCGTCCCCATGGTGTTGACGAACTCGCGATCGTCGCGCCCGCCGAGGAACGCGTGGTGGTAGCTCGCGTGCACGCCGAGCGTCATCTCGAAGAGCGGGATCTCGTCGTTCTCGCGCTCGTACAAGGTGAAGATCGTCCCGGTGACGCCGAGCCCGGCCTCGATGCCGGCCGCGTCCTCGTCCTCGTCGGTGATCTGGCCGATGCTGTTCACCTCGACGCTGTTGAAGTTCGCAAAGTGATACCAGCCGCCCTTCACCGTTGCGTACGGCCGTACGGGGTACGTCGACGGGAGAAAGTTGATGCGGGGGCCGAGCGCGACGATGAAGTTCTGGTGGGTCTCCTCCGACTTGAAGCGGAGGTCGCCGACCCGGAACCTCTCCGCGTCGTCGTCGCTCGGGTTGAAGGCGTGGGTGAACTCGAGGATGCCGTCGAGGAACGGGAGGAACTCGTAGCCGGCCGCGATGCTGTAGGCGCCGCCGATGTCCTGGTCGTCCGCGAAGTTGCCGACGGGAATCAGGACGCCGCCGCGTCCCTCGAGAAACGCCGCACCCGGCTGCGCCGCGGCGCTGCCAGCTAGGACCAGTACGCACACGACGGCGAGCGACAGTGAGCGGAGCTTCATGACCCCTCCCTACCCCAAAGCGATCTGAATTAGGCGCTAAGTGCGCGACCCACAACGACGCGACTCGGCGGACGATAGCGGGCACCTTTCTGGAAGGCAAGGCATGAAACGCAGCGTCTGCGTCGTCGCAGCATGGTGCCCGTCGCAGCATGCTGCATGCCCGTCGCGGCCTGCTGCATGCCCGGTCAGCGGCATGCGACATGCCCGTCGCGGACGGCGGCAAGCGGCGTTCCGGCCATACCGTCGCGCGGCAACCCGAGAAGGCACGCGACGGTCGGCGCGACGTCGACGAGCGGGATCTCGCCGGCGTCGCCCGTGAGCCCCGGACCGGCGACGACCAGCATCCCGGCCGCCGCGTGATCGCCGCGCGCGCCGCGCGCCCCGTCGGCGAAGCCGTGCGCCGACACCACGACGACCCACGCCGGCGGCGCGCGCTCGACGAACTCCCCGAGGTGGCGATCGGCCTCGCGGTACGCAGCCCGCACGCGGTCGCGATGGCGCGCGACCCGCTCGGGCTCGAGCGTTGGGTCGGCCGGCGCGCCCGCCGACGCCGCGTGCTCGCGCCAGTACGCGTGCTCGCTCCGGTCCGGCAGCGGGTCGATCCACGCGAAGAGGTCCCAGGGCTTCGTCTTGAGGAGGCGATGCGCCGCGGCGAGCTGCACATCGGTCGTCTGCGCGAGGTGCTCGGCGAAGACGGCCGGGATCTCGCCGGGATAGGCGCTCCACGCCGGTCCCTCGCGGAGATACGGGACGCCGAGGTACGTGCCGAGCTCGCCCGCGAGCTCGCGCGGCCACAGCGCCCACGCGCCGACGTCGGCTGGATAGAGCGGCGAGAGCCAGACGCGGCCCGCGTCGATGCGCTTCATGCGGAGCACGCTCGGCTCGACGCCCGGCACGCCGACGTCGATCCAGTTCGACCACTCGCCGACCGCCAGCGGTCCGGCGCCGAGGCGGACGAGGTCGGTGAGCTTGTCGTAGGGACGCGGCAGCACCGCACTCGTCGGGTCGATGAACGCACCGCCCCCTGCGCCCCCGACGTAGGCGCGCGCCATCCCGACGTCGGCGACGACGGCGCCGTGCACGAGCCGCTCCGCCTTCCACGTTCCGGGGACGTTCACGACGACGGCGGGCCGGCCGGCGCTTTCGAGTCGCGACCAGAGCGCAGGGACCTTCCGATACCCCGACCCCGCGAGCGCCCAGTTCGCGACGCCGTGTTCGGCGGGCGGGACGCCCGTCATGAGCGTCGTCCACACGACCGGCGCGAAGAACGGTTCCTCGGCGACCGGGGTCGCGACGACGCCGCGCGCGATCAGCGCCGCGAGGTGCGGCATGTCGCCGGCGTCGAGCAACGGACGCGCGACGTCCCACGTGGCGCCGTCGAGCCCTACGACCAGCACGCGCTCGGGCGGCGGCGACGTCCTGCACCCGGCGAGGGCCAGCATGGTCGCCGCGGTCGCGACGACGACGGAGATCCGCACCCTCACCCGATCCGCGCGAGCTCGAGACGGCCGGCCCAGCGCGATTCGAGCACGGCGCGCAGCGGCAGCGACACCGGCGACGCGAGCGCCGGATCGCCGGCAAGCCACGCCGCCGCGTCCTCCTGCGCGTCGCGGAGCAGCGCACCGTCGCGCAGCAGGTTCGCGGCGCGGAAATCCGGCAATCCCGACTGGCGCGTGCCGAGGAACTCGCCCGGCCCGCGGAGCTCGAGATCCTTCTCCGCGATGCGGAATCCGTCGTTCGTCTCCTCCATCACCTTCAGGCGCTCGCGCGCCTGGTCGCCCTGCGCGTACGACGCGAGGAGAAAGCAGAGCGAGCGGTGCTCGCCGCGCCCCACGCGGCCGCGGAGCTGGTGCAGCTGTGCCAGGCCGAAGTGCTCGGCGTGCTCGATCACCATGACGGTCGCGTTCGACACGTCGATCCCGACCTCGACGACCGTCGTGCAGACGAGCACCTGGTAGTCCCCGTCGCGGAAGCGCCGCATGACGGCGTCCTTCTCGTCGCCGCGCATCTGCCCGTGCATGAGGCCGACGCGGTACTTCACGAGCGGGCCCGCAGAGAGCTCGCGCGCCATGCGGGTCGCGTCGAGCAGGTCGATCTTTTCCGACTCGGCGACGAGCGGATAGACGACGTACGCCTGCCGGCCCTGGTCGAGCTCGTGCGCGACGAGCTCGAGCACGCGCTCGCGCTGACGCTGGTTGAAGATGCGCGTCACGATCGGACGCCGACCGGGTGGCAGCTCGTCGATCGCGGACACGTCGAGGTCGCCGTAGAGGGTGAGCGCCAGCGTCCGCGGGATCGGCGTCGCCGTCATCAAGAGGATGTCGGGGTTCGTGCCGTGGCGCTTCAGGGTCTGGCGCTGCAGCACGCCGAAGCGGTGCTGCTCGTCGATGATGCCGAGCCCGAGCCTCTTGAACGCGACGCCGTCCTGGATGAGCGCGTGCGTGCCGACGACGAGGTCGATGTCACCGCGCGCGATCGCGCGCTCGGTGCGGCCGCGGAGCTTGCCCTGGACGCCGCCCGTGAGCAGCGCGATGCGGAGCCCGATCGGGTGGCCGAAGCGGCGGAGGGTGGCGCAGTGCTGCTCGGCGAGGAGCTCGGTCGGCGCCATCAGCGCCGCTTGGTAGCCGGCGGCGATCGCGATCGTCGCCGCGTGCAGCGCGACGACGGTCTTGCCGCTCCCGACGTCGCCCTGCACGAGTCGGTGCATCGGATGCGGCGCCGCCATGTCGCGCTCGATCTCGGCGATGACGCGGCGTTGGGCTCCGGTGAAGGCGAACGGCAGCGTGGCAGCGAGCTCGGTCGCGCGCGCCGCGGGCACCGCGAACGCGATTCCGGGCTCCTCGACGACGTTGTGCTTGCGAAGCGCGAGGCCGAGCTGGAGGTAGAAGAGCTCGTCGTAGACGATCGCGCGGTGCGCCGCCGACGTCCCGGAGTTCAGCTCGTCGACGTCGGCCTCGGGCGACGGCTGGTGCACGGCGCGAAGTGCCGCCGCGAGGTCCATGATGCCGCGGCGCTCGGCGATCGCAGGTGGGAGCGCGCTCGGCGTCCTCCCCGCATGCTGATCGACCGCCGCGTGTACGAGCCGGCGCATCGCGCCGATCGGGATGCCCGCCGGCTTCGTGTAGATCGGGACGATCCGCCCGGTGTCGGCGTCCTCCTGGCCTTCGAGCAGCTCGACCTCGGGGTGGACGATGCGGAGGCGCTGCGACGGGCCCATCGCCTTCGACGCCTCAACCTTGCCGTGCAACAGCACGCGCTGCCCTTCACGGAAGCGGCTCCGGAAGTACGCGAGCTGGTGGTACCAGAGGAGCGTGAGCTTGCCGCTCGCGTCGACCGCCGACGCCTCGAGGATGCGGCGCCGCCCCGCGAAGCGCTCCTGCACGCCGTGGATCTCGGCCTCGATCGTCGCGTGCTCGCCCGGACGCAGCATCGAGATCGTCCGCACGTCGCGGCGGTCCTCGTAGCGGAACGGCAAATGGAAGAGCAGGTCGTCGACCGTCGTGAGCCCGAGGGTCGCGAGCTGCTCGGCGCGCTTCGGGCCGACCCCCTTCACGAACTGCACCGGGGTCTTGAGCCCCTCGATCTGCGCCGGCACCGCCTCCGCCGAGCCGCGATACGGACGCAGTGCGGGTGCCGCCGGCGCGGGCGCGCTCTTGAGCATGCCGACGAGCGCGAGCAGGCGACGCACCGCCGCCGCCGCCGCGGACTCGCTCGCCGCCAGCACCGGCAGCGGCCCACCGTCGAGCCCGTCGAGCAGACCCTGGACCTCGGCCAGGGTCGCGAGCGTTCCCGCGTCGGCGGTCTGTGCGACGCTCCGCGCGAGCTTCTCGCGGAGCGCGCGGAACGGCAGCGCCGAGCGCGCGAGCCGCGGCGGCGCCGTCGCGAGATACTCGAGCGGCGGCGTGAGCGTGCGAAGCAGATCCTCGAGGGGCGTCACGGCAATGGTCGACCCGATGCGCGCTCGGTTCTATCCACCCCGCGCGCGGATCGGCAAGACACGGCACCGCGGACGGTGGACGTCACGCGAGCGACGCGCCACACTCCGCGCCCGATGCGCGCGCTCCGACTCGTCCTGCGCTGGTGCGCGCGCCTCGCAATCGGGTTCTTCGCCGCGAGCTTCGCGCTCGTGACGCTCTATCACTGGGTCGACCCGCCCGTGACGCCGCTCATGCTGATCCGCGTCGTGCAGGGCGCGATCCACGGCACGTGGGTCGGCATCGATCGGCGCTGGGTCGATCTCCGCGACGTGAGCCCCGTCCTGCTGCGCTCCGTCATCGCCGCTGAGGACGCGCGGTTCTTCCAGCATTGGGGCGTCGACACGAAGGAGCTCGCGCGTGCCCGCGAGTACAACGACCGCCAGCGCGGCCGCCGGCTCCGCGGTGCGAGCACGATCACCATGCAGTGCGCGCGGAGCGTGTTCCTCTGGCCCGACCGCACCTGGCTCCGGAAAGCGGTCGAGGTGTGGCTCGCGGTCTTGATGGAGCAGCTCTGGGGGAAGCGCCGCATCCTCGAGGTCTACGTGAACGTCGTCGAGTGGGGGCCGGGCGTCTATGGCGTCGAGGCGGCCGCGGAGCGCTGGTTCGGCGTCCCGGCCGCGGCGCTCGACGCCGAGCGCGCGGCGCTGCTCGCGGCGACGCTCCCGGCGCCGCTCCGCTACGATCCGGCGGCGCCGTCGGCGTCTCTGCGGAAGCGCGCCGCGACGATCGCGGCACGCGCGAGCGCGGTGTCTCTCGCGCCGCCGCGCGCCAGGCGGTAAAGCGACGCGCATGACCGCGCTCGATCCTTCGCTCTTCCAAGCCGCGGCGATTCCGGCCGAAACGCAGGCCGCGAACGCCGGGATCATGGAGATCGCCAAGGACCTGCCGAAGTGGTGGGACGTCGGCGCCGCGCAGGCGCGCGCTGCGCGAGCGCGTGGTCTCGGGCCGTTCCCGGCGGCGGCGAAGTCGACACGCGCGCGCACGGTCGAGATCGCGGGCTCGGCCGGAACGACGATTCCTCTCCGCGTGGTCGCGCCGGAGCGCCGGCGCGCCGTCTATTCCGGATACTCGTAGTCGATGAGATCGACCGGCCCATCCGGATCGGCGTTCTGGACGAGGCTGCCGATCTGGTCGATCAGGCACGCGATCCCGGCCTCGACCGTCGGCTGATCCGGCTCGCACATGCCGATCGTGACGGCGTCCTCATCGGAGCATTGGCCGCGAATGCTCGCCCGCAGCTGGGCGGCCGTGATCGCGATCTTCTTCGCGGTGCGCGGGTCGGAGGTCGCGCAGAGCTCCGGCTCGAAGCCCTCGAGCTTGCACTTCACGACGGTGTTGCCCACTTCGTCGATGACGAATTTGCAGTTCGAGAGGTCGGCGCGGCACCGCTGGATGCTCGCGAGCACGGTACGGAGGTAGTGGCTCGTCGACTTCACGACCGCTCGCTGGCAGGCGATCGTCGAGCTCGTGGGGAGGCCCACGAAGCCGTCGGGATCGTACTGGAGCGAGATCACCCCGACACACGACGTGCCCGGACCGGTGTCGGGGCAGTCGGCGACGGTCGCGCAGGGCTCGCCCAGATTCAGTCCGCCGGCGCAGACGCCGGTCAGGCGATCCTCGTGACTCGACGTCATGCAGGCCTGGAGATCGGTGACCGTGAAGCCGTCGCCGGGATCGACGTCGGGGCACGGGCCGGGATAGCCCATGACGCCGAGGTTGCCGGCGTCGAAGCCGTTGAAGGCGCACTTCTTCTCGAGGACGGCGTCGAGCTTGGCGCCGATCCGCTGGAAATCCTCGGGATCGGGAGCACTGCACGTCCCAGGCGTCTGCAGATTGGCCTCGATGCACTGCTGGCGGACCCGGAGGTTGGCCGCGAGGAATTTGCCGCACGCCTTGGCGTTGATGGCGCGGCAGATCACCTGCGCCTTCGTTATGAGCTGTGCCGAGGTCGGTGCGACGACTGACACCACCAGCCCGATGGCGACCGCGAAGCGCGTGAGGCGTCCCATGATCGACCCCCTCCTCTGGGAGTTCCTTCGAGCAAGCTCCCGACTCGGAGGTCGAGTCAACCTGATTTGGCTCCGGAAGACGACGACCGCAGCATGGACTCGGCCCGGACGTTTCGTGCCCATGCTGTTCGCTGCGATGCGTACCGGAACGTCGTGCCCGCACGTGCGCTACGGGAACCACCCTCTTTTCCTCGCCGGAGCCGGGCAGTAGGGTGCGGGCACCACATCGAGAGGGAGGAACGTGATGGAGACCAATCGCACGCTGACGGCGGCTCGGGTTGTCGACGAAGAGGTGACGCGACGCGAGTTCATCCGTCACGCCACGGCGACCGCCGCCGTCCTCGGCGCGACGCTCGTCCTGCCGCGGCGCGCGGCCGCGGCGCCGATCGAGCTGCCCACCCTCCCCTACGCCGACAACGCGCTCGACCCGTACATCTCCGCGAATACGATCGGCTACCACTACGGGAAGCATCACAAGGCGTACGTCGACAACACCAACAAGCTGATCGCCGGCACCGAATACGCCGACATGCCGCTCGAGAAGATCATCGCGGCGACGGCCGGGAAGGCGGACAAGACGGCGATCTTCAACAACGCCGCGCAGGTCTGGAACCACACCTTCTACTGGAAGAGCATGAAGCCGAAGGGCGGCGGCGCGCCGCCGAAGGACCTGGCGGCGAAGATCGATGGCGCGTTCGGGAGCTACGACGGCTTCAAGAAGGCGTTCAGCGAAGCCGCGGTGACACAGTTCGGCAGCGGCTGGGCCTGGCTCGCCGCGAAGGACGGGAAGCTCGAGATCGTGAAGACCCCGAACGCCGAGAACCCCATGAGCAAGGGCGGTGGGCTGAAGGCGCTCCTCACCTGCGACGTCTGGGAGCACGCGTACTACCTCGACTACCAGAACAAGCGGCCCGACTACGTCGCCGCGTTCCTCGACCACCTCGTCAACTGGGAGTTCGTGGCGGCGAACCTCGCCGCCTAGCGCGCACGATGGACGTCCGCGGCGACGGTGCCGGCGGCGGTTACGACGCGGCGGCCGAGGACGACGTCGAGTCGCTCCTCGCGAAGCTCACCGACGTCGAGAAGCTCCGGCTCCTCGCCGGCGACCTGCCCATCCGCGACGTCTTCCGGATGTCGCAGCGCTACAACGCGTTTCCGTACGAGGCCGCGGCCGTGCCGCGCCTCGGCATCGAAGGCATCAGGTTCACGGACGGTCCGCGCGGCGTCGTGCTCGGGAAGGCGACGGCGTTCCCGGTCGCGATGGCGCGCGGCGCGACCTTCGACCCCGCGCTCGAGGAGGAGATCGGCGACGCGATCGGCGTCGAGGCGCGCGCGCAGGGCGCGAACTTCTTCGCCGGCGTGTGCGTGAACCTGCTCCGGCACCCGGCGTGGGGACGCGCGCAGGAGACGTACGGCGAGGACCCGTATCTCCTCGGCGAGATGGGCGTGGCGCTCGTCCGCGGCTCGCAGCGCCACGTCATGGCGTGCGTCAAGCACTACGCCTGCAACAGCATGGAGAACGCGCGCTTCAAGGTCGACGTGCGGATCGACGAGGCCGATCTCCGCGACCTCTACCTCCCGCACTTCCGCCGGTGCGTCGACGCCGGGGTCGCCTCGGTGATGAGCGCCTACAACAAGGTGAACGGCAGCTGGTGCGGGCATCATCGCCATCTCCTCACCGACGTGCTCCGCCACGAGTGGGGGTTCCGGGGCATCGTCATCAGCGACTTCGTGCTCGGCGTGCGCGGCGCCGCCGCGGTCGCGGCCGGCATGGACCTCGAGATGCCGGCGCGCATCCGCTTCCGCGGGCTCGCGCGCGCCGTCGCCGCCGGCCGGGTCACGCGCGAGGAGGTGGACGAGGCGGTGCGGCGATCGCTCCGGACGCAGCTCAGGTTCCGCGGCCGCGGCGAGCCCGCGCGTTACACGCGCGAGGCGGTCGCGTCGGCCCGGCACCGCGCGCTCGCCCGCACCGCCGCGGAGCGGTCCGTCGTGCTGCTGAAGAACGCGGCGGCCGGCGGCGAGCGCGACCCGCTCCTCCCGCTCGACGCCGCGACGGCGAAGCGCATCGCCGTGATCGGCCGCCTCGCGTCGCTCCCGAACACGGGCGACCACGGGTCGTCACGCGTCCATCCACCCGCGGTCGCCACCCCGCTCGACGGCCTCCGCGCGGCGGCGTCCGCGCGTGGGATCGCGCTCGTCGAGTCCGCGCAGGACGACGTCATGGCCGCCGAGAACGCCGCCCGCGCCGCCGACGTCGCCGTCGTGGTGTGCGGCTACACGTTCCGCGACGAGGGCGAGTACCTCTTCTTCCTCGGCGGCGGCGACCGCGCGTCGCTGACGCTGCGGCCGGCGCATGAGCGCCTCATCGAGAACGTCGCCGCCGTGAACCCGCGGACGGTCGTCGTGCTGATGGGCGGAAGTGCGATCGTCACCGAGGCGTGGCGCGCCGAGGTGCCGGCGCTCCTCATGGCCTGGTACCCCGGAATGGAGGGCGGACACGCGCTCGCGTCGATCCTCTTCGGCGATGTGAGCCCGAGCGGCCGCCTCCCCTGCACGTGGCCGCGCTCGGCGGCGCAGCTCCCGCCCTTCGACCGTCACGCGCGCGTCGCGCACTACGGTCCGCTCCACGGTCATCGCCTCATGCAGGCGGAGCGTCGCAACCCGGCGTTTTGGTTCGGCTACGGCCTCTCGTACACGCGCTTCGAGTACGGGAGGCCGCGGCTCGAAGGCGACGCGCTCGTCGTCGCGATCCGGAACGCCGGCGCGCGCGCGGGCACGGAGGTCGCGCAGCTCTACGTCGACCTGGCGCTCGGGACCGAGCCGCGCGCGCTCGGCACCCTCCGCGGCTTTCACCGCGTCACGCTCGAGCCGGGCGCGACGGGCGACGTCCGCTTCCCGCTCGAGTCGACGTGGCGCCGCGTGCACGTCGGTCCGAGCGCCGACCCCGCAGGCTGGCAGACGATCGAGCGCTAAGCCGTCCGCCGCAGCTCGCGCTCGTCCGGAAGCGCGCAGAATCCATCCGAGCCGATCCCGAGCCCG
>JANNPN010000262.1:0-11587 GCA_031400185.1 Polyangiaceae bacterium | reverse complement strand
CCCGAACGGCCGCGTCTCGCGCGCGTTTGTTCCGTCCTTGCTTCCGCTCGTGGTTGCTGTCGCCAGAGTCGACGTCCGGCTCTGGCGTTTCCCATGGCGACGGTCACGGCTGCGCCGCGACGCCGACGTCCCGACCGATGCGCACACGGAGGCCGCTCCCGACGGTGACGACGCCGCCGCGCTCGAGCGTTGCCACACGCATCGACAGCGCGGACGCGGCCGTCGAGGCCGTGTGCATTCAGCAGGGCGTGAGCGCACGCCAGTTGACCGCGCAGTGCTCGACTGCGTGGTGAGCGGCTGCGGCTCCACGTTCACAGAAATCAGCATCGCTCGTCGGACCGAATCCCGCGCGCCGACGCGTGCGACGCCGCGAAAGAAAAACGAACGATTGCGCCGTGATCGACATGAAATCGGCGCAGCGCTCGGAGTAACAGGACGGCGGCGCGACGGGAACCGACGGCACCCGCAGAGCTCTCAGTAGTCTGCCGTAGCGCCGACTTTTTGTTCGGCCGACACGTCGGAAACGCCGCATTTTCCGCTCCCGACGCGAGTTTCTCGCTTGCCCGACAATGTAGCGTTTGCTACGAGCGTCGCTGCGTAGTCGTACTTCGCGTTGAGTGGTGAGGAGGCTTGGTGTGGGGCTGGCTACCGGATTTCCCGTGGTGATTTTCCTCTCTCGAATTTTCCATCCGGACGTACGTGACACGCGACGCCGTTGCGCTTCGTCCGGCTTGCAATCCCTTTCCCGACGCGCTGCCAAGCGCACCCATGGTTGAAGAAGGAGTAGCGGACATGTCGACGCGCATTCGTACCCTCGGAACTACCGGATACTTTTCTCTCGTACTCGCGATCGCGCTCTCCGCGACGCCGTTCGCCTCCAGCGCTTGGGCGAACAGGAATCCAGCGAACTGTGAGCTGGTTTCAGCCGGGCTGTTGCTGGGCGAGTTCCGCGACACCGCGCGCTGCCGCGGCGGAGCAAACAACTTTGCGCAGTGCACGGCCGACAGCGAGTGTCCCGGCGCCACGTGCGCACAGGGTGGAACGTGTAGCAGCGGTCCCAACATCAATCAGCCGTGCACGACCGACACGGAGTGCCCGCCGGGCGCGAACGCGGGAATCTGCGCCCTCGGTGACGTTGCGATCATCGGACCGAAGATCGATGGCGAGACCATCTACTACCAGGCGCGGCTCGGCTTTAACCTGTCGGACGGTGCGTGCGGCTACGAAGCCGGCCGTCTCTGCCTCGACCTGCCGTCGACTGGCTGCCCTGCTGGGTTCGACGAGATTCAACCACGCGTCTGCATTTCAGGTACGAACGCGGGTGGTGACTGCACGACCGACAGCGCGTGTCCGGGCGGCGGGGTGTGTCTCCCGGCGGACTGCTGCGAGGTGACCCCGCCGGGCTTCTGCATCGGCGGCGCCAACGACGGTACGCCGTGTGATGTGCCCTCCGACTGCGGGTCCAACGTGTGCGCCCGGCAGTGTGTGGGTGGCGGCGACGACGGCGCGGTGTGTGTCGTCGACGAGGATTGCACCCCTCCGGGTGCGTGCACGGGTGGCGTGCCGCTCATCTGTCCAGGTGTCGCCGGCTGCAGCCCGAACCCCTCGTCCGGAAACCCGGGTCTCGCCGGCCAGGCCGCGCGCGAGATCCCGTACGTCGTGAACTTCGCCGCCAACGCGATCGGTGGCGCCATCAACGCACAATCGATCTACCTCACGGGACGCTCGCATCGTGATCCGGACGACGAGAACGCGAGCGACATCCGCGAGCTCGAAAACCTCGTGATCACGCCAACGCCGACGTCCACGGCAACGCCGACGCCGACGCCGACGCCGACGCAAACGGCGACCCCGACCCCGACGGCGACCGTGACGGCAACGCCGACCCCGACCCCGACGGCAACCGTGACGGCAACGCCGACCGCGACGCCGACGGCAACCGTGACCGCGACACCGACGGCCACACCGACCGCGACGCCGACGGCGACCGTGACGGCCACACCGACCGCTACGGTCACGGCGACCGTCAGCGCGTCGCCGACACCGACCGTCACGGCGACCACGACGCCGACTCCGACCGCGACGACGACGGCCACCGCGACGCCGACGCCGACGTCGACGGCCTCGCCGAACGGCGACCGCCACTACCAGTGCTACGAGGTCCACCAGGGCCGGCAGAACGCGATCGGCGTGAGCGTCGAGGACTTCTTCGGACCGAGCGACGTCACGATCCGGCGCGCGAAGCGGCTCTGCACCCCGGCGAGCAAGAACGATGAGGATCCGGCGGCCCCGGCCGCCACGGATCACCTCAAGGGCTACGAGATCAATCAGACGAACCGCTTCGACCCCGTGAAGGGACTCACGGTCGAGAACCAGTTCGGCGTCTCGTCGCTGAACCTCGCGCGGCCCGACTTCATGTTCGTGCCGACCTTGAAGACCATTCCCCCGGCTCCCGCTCCGGGGGCGATCGTGCCGACGATCAATCACTACAAGTGCTACACGATCGCGCGCGCCAAGTTCCGGGCGTCCGGCATCGGCATCGAGGACCAATTCGGCACGCTGAACCTCGACATCAAGCGCCCCGTTCGGTTCTGCGCCGCGGCCAACAAGAACGACGAGGGCGTCATCGACGGCAGCTCGCACCTGCTCTGCTACCAGGTCCGTCCGGCGACCGGGTCCCCGCGCTTCAAGACCCGTCTGGTCCAGACCAACAACCAGATCGGACCTGCGCTCGACCGGGTGTTCGGCGCGCGTGAGCTCTGCGTCCCGACGACGATCGTGACGGATGTCGGAGACGAGGGATGACGGACTCGTAGCCGCTGCGGGAACGCAGTACGCACGAAGGGCCCGCCGGTCGTTGACCGGCGGGCCCTTCGTCTTTCTTGCGGGGCAGTGTGCGGCGGAGCTAGGCCGCCGGAGTGGTCACGGCATCACCGTGAAGCCGTCGGTGATGGGGCGATGCTCGTCGAACCAGGGCTTGAGCTTCGCGGTGACCTCGGCGGTCGTCCACGCTTCCTCGGTTGAGAAGCTCGGCTCGAGCTTGGGGGCGCGGATCAGCGTGATGTCGCGGCCGTACACGATGAGGACGTGGCCGGAGACGTTCGCCGCGTCGGGAGAGGCGAGGAACCCGACCAGCGGGCCCACGTGCTCCGGCGCGTAGTAGTCGAAGCCGGTCTCGGGCTTGGCGAACATCGAGGCGAGCGTCCCGGAGTCGTTCATGCGGGTGCGGGCGCGCGGCATGATCGCGTTGGCGGTGATGCCGTACTTTTCGAGCACCTGCGCCGCCGACATCGTCATGGCGACGATCCCGGCCTTCGCCGCGGCGTAGTTCGGCTGCCCGGCGGAGCCGAAGATGAACGCCTCGGACGACGTGTTGATGATGCGGCCGTAGACGGTGCCGCCGGTCTCCTTCGCGCGGTTCCGCCAATACTCGCTCGCGAAGCGCATGCCGCAGAAGTGGCCCTTCAGGTGCACGCGGATTACGCTGTCGAACTCGTCCTCGCTCATGTTGAAGATCATGCGGTCACGGCAGAAGCCGGCGTTGTTGACGAGGATGTTGAGGTCGCCGAACTTCTCGATGGCGGTCCCGATCATCGCCTTCGAGTCGTCCCAGACGGCGACGTCGCCGAAGTGGGCGACGGCCTCGCCACCGAGTGCCTTGATCTCCTCGACGACGGTGTTCGCGGCGCTCTCGTCGCGACCGCTGCCGTCGCCCTTGGTGCCGAGGTCGTTGACGACGACGCGCGCGCCGAGCCGCGCGAGCTCGAGCGCCTCGACGCGGCCGAGGCCGCGTGCCGCACCGGTGACCACGGCCACTTTGCCTTCGAGGGGAGTCGTCGATGCCATCTAGATTCTCTCCAGGATCGTGCCGGTCCCGATCGAGGAGCCGCAGCACATGCTGATGTAGGCGGTGGTCTTGTCGCGCCGCTCGAGCTCGTGGAGCGCGGTGACGAGGAGGCGGCAGCCCGTTGCACCGACCGGGTGGCCGAGGGCGATCGCGCCGCCGTTCACGTTGAGCTTGTCCATGTCGGCGTTAAAGACCTTCACCCAGGACATCACGACCGCGGCGAACGCTTCGTTCACCTCGTAGAGGTCGATATCGGAGAGTTTCATCTTCCACTTCTTCATCATGCGCTCGGTCGCATCGATGGGGCCGTCGAGCAGGTAGTAGGGATCGCTCCCGACGACGACGTCGTGGAGGATGCGGGCGCGCGGCTTCAGGCCGAGCTCCTTCGCCCGCTCGGCCGTCATCCAGAGGATGGCGGCGGCGCCGTCGGAGATCTGCGAGGAGCTGCCGGCGGTGTGGACGCCGCCGTCGACGAGGGTCGGGAGCGCGGCGAGCCCTTCGGCCGTGCTCGCGCGGACGCCCTGGTCGGCGACGATCGTACGGGTCGTGCCGGTCGGCTGGCCGTCGTCGCCGAGTACCGGCGCCTCGATCGGGAGGATCTCGCGCTTGAAGCGGCCTTCCTCGTGGGCCTTGATTGCCAGTGTCTGGGACCGCAAGGCGAGGGCGTCGCACTCCTCGCGGGTGATGCCGCGCTTCTTCGCGATGCGCTCGGCCGACGCAAACTGGTCGAGGGTCGAGTCCCACGGCCAGTCGGCGGTCTGGAAGAACCCGGGGCCGTGCATGACGTTGGCGCCGAGCCCGACGTGGCTCATGACCTCGACGCCGCACGCGATGCCGACGTCGATGCTGCCCGACTTGACGAGGGCGTTCACGAAGTTGTTCGCCTGCTGGCCGGAGCCGCACTGCGTGTCGATCGTGGTGCCGGCGACGTTGTACTGCTTGCCGCGCGTGAGCCACGCGTTCCGGGCGATGTTGTTCGACTGCTCGCCCGCCTGGGTGACGCAGCCGCCGACGATCTGTTCGACCTCGGCGGGGTCGATGCCGGCGCGCTCGACGACCGCTTCCTGAATCTTCGCCAGCAGATGGCCCGGGTGGAACGCGCTGAGCGCGCCCTTCGATCCGTGCTTGCCCTTGCCGATCGGCGTCCGCAGCGCCTCGACGATGACTGCTTCTTTCATGTGAGTTACTCCTTCCCGAGGATCATGGCGCTCGTGGGCACGCCGACGCCGGCGGTCACCAGCACGTGGTCGTTCTTCTTCGGCTGATTGACGGAGGTGCCGCGGATGAGCCGCACGCCCTCGTTCACGCCGTTCATGCCGTGGATGTAGGCCTCGCTGAGCTGACCACCATGGGTATTGGTGGGGAGCCGGCCGTTGCGCCGGAGCGTGCCGCCTTTGATGAAGTCCTTGGCCTCGCCGCGGCCGCAGAGGCCGAACGACTCGATCTGCCAGAGGACGATCGAGGTGAATGCGTCGTAGATGACTGCCGCGTCGAGATCGTTCGGGCCGAGTCCGGACTGCGCGTAGACCTGCTTCGCGACGAGGTCCATTTCCGGGAGGTACGAGATGCTCGGCCGGTAGAAGCTCGTCATCGATTCCTGGTCGGCGCCGGCGGCCTGGGCGGCGCCGCGGATGATGGCGGGCTTCTGCTTGAGGTCCTTGGCGCGCTCGGGGCTCACCACGATCGCGGCGCAGGCGCCGTCGGTCTCCTGGCAGCAGTCGTAGAGGCGGAGCGGCTCGGCGATGAAGCGCGCGGTCTGGTGGTCCTCCATCGTGAGCGGGCGCTGGTAGAAGAACGCCGCCGGATTCGTGACCGCGTGCTCGCGGGTCGCGATCGCCACTTCGGCGAGGTCGGTGCTTTCCGCGCCGTAGTCGTACAGGTAGCGCTGGGTGAACATCGCGACCCAGCTCGCCGGCGTCATGAGCCCGTAGGGCATGTACCAGCTCCAGTGGATCAGATCGGAGGTGGCCACACCCTCGGCGACGCCGGCGCTGTAGCGCTGGCCCGAGCGGCCGTTCAAGCCGCGATAGCAGACGACGACGTCGGCGATGCCGGTCGCGACCGCCATGGCGGCCTGCTGCACGACGCCGATCGCGGCGCCGCCGCCGTGCGGGATGCGGTTGAAGAAGGTGAGGTCGCCGATGCCGACCGCACGCGCGGCCTCGATCTCGTCGGTCGTGTCGAGGGTGAAGGTCGTCATGCCGTCGACGTCCGACGGCTTGAGCCCGCAGTCGTCGAGGGCCGCCTTGATGGCCTCCGCCGTCAGTTGCAGCTCGGAGCGGCCCGAGTTCTTCGAGAACTCGGTCTGGCCGATGCCGACGATCGCGGCTTCGTTCTTGAGGGTCGTCGGCATCCGTCTAGCCCTTGCTCGTTGTGGGCAACGCCACGACGACGGTGCCGGTCACGTGATCGCCCCACGAGTTCCGCCCGGCGACCTCGACCTCGATCGTCCGCGCGGCGTCGTCCTTCTTCTTCACGGTCCCGGTCATCTTCATGGTGTCCCCGGGGAGGTTCGGCGCGCCGAGCTTGATGGCGACGCGCTGGAGGACCGCGTTCGGCCCCGCCCAGTCGGTGACGTAGCGCCCAACGAGCCCGTTGGTCGTGAGGATGTTCATGAACACGTCCTGCATGCCGCCCGCCTGCGCGGCAGCCTTGTCGTGGTGGAGCGCCGTGAAATCACGCGATGCGAGCGCGCCCGCGACGATGAGCGTCGTCGTGATCGGGATCGGCAGCTCGGGGAGGGCGTTGCCGACGCCCACGTCGTCGAAGGCCAGGGTCGCACGTCTCGATGCACTCATGCGGGCTCCACGGGGCCGCTCGCGGCCAGGTCGCGTCCGAGGCGGGCGAGCTGTGGAGTCGCGCCGCCGAGGGACAGCTCGAGGGTCTTCGAGCGGAGGAAGTAGCGATGGATGGGATAGTCGAGGTCGACGCCGATGCCGCCGTGCAGGTGCTGCGCGGCGGCGGCGATCCGCGCGCCGCCCTCGGCGGCCCAGAACTTCGCGACGGCGCACTCGCGCGCCGCGGGCTGTCGATCGGCAACGCGCTCCACGGCGCGCCAGGTCGTCCAGCGCATTGCCTCGAGATCGATGTAGCAGTCGGCGGCGCGGTGCTGGACCGCCTGGAACGAGCCGATCGGGACGCCGAATTGGACGCGCTCGCGGACGTAGCGCGCGGTGAGGTCGAGCGCGCGCTCGGAGACACCGAGCTGCATGGCGCACTCCGCGACGAGCACGCTCTCGTAGAGCGCACGGGCCGCGTCCGCTCCGGGCAGCACCGCCTCGTCGTCGACCGCTGTGCCCCCGAGGGTCACGGTGAAGACCGGCTCGCCGGTCGAGAGCCGGTGCGGCGCGAGCGCGATGCCCGCCGCCGCGGGATCGACGAGGAAGACGCGGGTCGCGTCGCCGGCATGGGCCGGGACGAGGATCCGACGGGCGACGTCGGCGGCCGCGACCCAGCGCTTCTCGCCGCGGAGCACCCAGCCGCGGCCGCTCCGCTCGGCGCGCGTCCCGGGCGCGGTCGGGTCGGACGAACGCGCGTCCGTGAGGGCGACCGCAATCACCGCGTCGCCGCTCGCGACCGGCGCGAGCCAGTCGCGCTGCTGCTCGGTGCTGCCGTCGCGTGCGATCGCGAGCGCGCCGAGGAGCGTCGAGGCAAACGGTCCGGGCGCGACGACGCGGCCGAGCTCCTGGAGGAGCACGCACGCTTCCGGAAGCCCGAGCCCCATGCCGCCCTGCGCCGCGGGCACGACGAGCCCGAGGAGGCCGGCGTCGGTGAGCGTCGACCAGAGGGCGCGGTCGTGCCACGTGCCGTCCTGTTCGAGCCGCTTCAAGCGCTCGACCGTGACCTCCTTCTCGAGGATGCCGCGCGCGAGGTCGCGGACGGCGTTCTGATCGTCGCTGAAACTGAAGTCCATCGTCAGCTCTGCGCGGGGCGGAACATCGGCAACGTCATCGTCTCGTCGATCTGGTCGAGGCTGAGCTGCACGCGCATGCCGATCCGCACCTCGGCCGGATCGCACCCGACGACGTTCGACACGATGCGCGTCCCTTCGTCGAGCTCGATGACCGCGCAGACGAGCGGGTAGTCGTAGCCGGGGAACTTCGGGTGATGCAGGACCGTGTAGCTGTGCACGGTGCCGCCGCCCTTAGCGGGAACGCTGTCCCATTCGATCGACTGACAGGCGGCGCACATCGGACGGGGAGGGTGACGGAGCACGCCGCACGCCTTGCAGCGCTGGATCGGCAGCTCCCCGCGCGCAATGCCGTCCCACCACCAGGCGTTGTCGTGGCCGCGCGGGGCGCGGAGGCGCGTCGGCTTCGGCGGGGCACCGCCGCTGCTCGCCGAGGGGGCGGTGGGTTGCTGCGCGGGCTTGAACTTCAGCACGCGGAAGAGCATCGCCCCGACCTCGTTGCCGTCCTGATCACGGTAGACGTCGCGGGTATTGATGAAATAGCCGATGCCGAGCGCGGTCGCCTTCTCTTCGGAGATCGACTCGATGACGGTCGTCGCGGTGATGCGGTCGCCCGGGCGCAGGTAGCGGATGTAGGTCTGGTCGCAGTTGGTCGCGACGACCGACGTGTAGCCGTACGAGCTCAGGAGCGCATGCAGCTCGGTCTGCTTGTTCGCCTGCATCCTGGCAGGATCGGCCATCTCGATCCCGCGAAGCGTCCATCCCTGCAGCATGGTCGGCGGTGCCACGATGCCTCCGTGGACGGTCTTTGCAGCCGCGCCGGCGTCGACGTACGCGGGGTTCGCGTCGCCCATGGCCTCGCACCAGTGGCGGATCATCGACTCGTTCACCGGCTCGGGGGCCGGCGCCGGTGGGCCGATCTCGATGCCGCCGTAGGCTTTGAGCTTCCGCTCGAGCTCCTGTTTCGCGTCCGTGGTCATGCGTTCTCCGATCGCGGTCAGCGGCGTTGCGCGCGCGGCAGGCCGAGCCCGGCCATCGCGATGATGTCGCGCTGCACCTCGTTCACGCCGCCGCCGAACGTGAGGGTGGTCGCGCTTCGATACGCGTGCTCGAGCATGCCGCCGAAGAGCGCGCCCGGCTGGCCTGCGGGCACGAGCCCCGCGGCACCGACGATCTCGAGCAGCAGCCGATAGCACTCGACGAAGAACTCCGTGCCGAGCACCTTCACCGCCGACGCCTCCGCCATGTTCGGCACGCCCGCCGTGATCGACCAGGCGGAGCGCCAGTTGAGCAGCTTCAGCGCTTCGAGCTTGGCGTAGACACGGGCGAGGTCGAGCTGCACCCACGGGACGTCGAGCATGCGGCCGCCGTCGGGTGCGTCCGTCGTCGCGGCCCAGCTCCACACCTCGTCGAGCAGGCGGTCGGCGATACCAGGCGTCGCGAGGGTGATGCGCTCGTGGTTCAGCTGCGAGGTGACGAGGCGCCAGCCCTCGTGCTCGGGACCGACGCGGTTCGCGACCGGGACGCGCAGCCCCTCGTAGTAGGTGGCGTTGGTGCGCTCGCCGCCGAGCGTGTGGATCGGCGTGCAGGAAAAGCCCGGGGTGTCCGTCGGAACGAGGATGATCGAGATACCCTTGTGTTTCGGCGCGTCGGGATCGGTGCGGGCCGCGAGCCAGACGTAGTCGGCGTCCTGGGCGTGGGTCGTGAAGATCTTCTGCCCGTCGACCACGTAGTCGTCGCCGTCGCGGACGGCGCGCGTGGCGAGCGACGCCAGATCGGTGCCGGCTGCGGGCTCGGTGTAGCCAATGGCGAAGTGGAGCTCGCCGCGTACGATTCGCGGCAGGAGGTCGCGCTTCTGCACGTCGGTCCCGAACTGCATGATGGTCGGGCCGATCGTGTTGACCATGATGACCGGCAGGGGCGCGCGCGCGCGGTACGTCTCGTCCCAGAAGATGAACTGCTCGAGGGGCGTGCGGCCCTGGCCGCCGTATTCCGTCGGCCAACCGATGCCGAGCCATCCGTCGGCACCCATGCGGGCGACGACCTCGCGGTAGACCGGACCACCGCAGTCTTGGATCTCCGCGTCGAGCGC
The DNA here is from genome assembly GCA_031400185.1 of Polyangiaceae bacterium. GTDB lineage: Bacteria > Desulfobacterota > Binatia > UTPRO1 > UTPRO1 > UTPRO1. The sequence continues at coordinate 1,738 of JANNPN010000262.1, read as the reverse complement.
CGCGCGCAGCTCGGGGGTGAAGAGCGAGCGGTAGTAGTCGCGGATCTGGCGGCGGAGCGCGTGTTGCTCCGCCGTGAAGTCGAGATGCATCGCTGGGTTGTCCGTCCGTGTGTGCGTGCGGCGGGTCGACAACGGGGCGCCGCTAAAAATGAAACATGTTCTAAGAAGCGCGCACTATGCAGCAATCGGTTCAGCGATGCAACGCGCGGGGGTGCGTTGGTGATGGCGACGCACGATCGGTGGTGATCCGCGGGAGTGGCGGGTCATTGCTCCGCTCGGGGGCCAACGAGAATCTCGTAGTTGGGATCGCGGTCGCCGCGGGCGTTCAGCGCCGATGCCCAGCGCGGAGAGCCCGCCGCGTCGTCTCCGGCTTGCGCACGACGCGCGGCGCTCCTCGCTTCACAACGACCCGCCACTCCCGCGGAGCGACCGGCGCGTGTGCGTCGCATGCGCGCGCCGGCGGTTCCTACCTTGGATGTCTAGTCGAGGTCGGGAGGGGGGAGCGGGGGGCGGCCCCGCGGCGGTGGAGGGACGTTGCTGTATGCGGCGCCGGGTGGTGGCGGCGGTGGGGTGTGGTACGCGGCGGCGGGGCGGGAGCTACGCCGGACCGGGACGCGGTTGCCCTTGGCGTACATGCATTGGACATACGCGCTGTCGTAGCGGCGTTGCACGCTCCAGCGGCCGTAGTTGCTCTCGTCGGCCGCGACGGCGGTACCACCGAGGAGGCCGACGCCGGCGCCGACGGCGGCACCTATCCCGGGATCACCCGCGGCCGCGCCGATCGCTGCTCCCGCTGCCGCACCGACGGCGGTGCCGATGGCGGCGCTCGCGACGGCATTGTCGTTGGATCGGCGCGCGTCGGGATTGACGCGCGAGGCGGCGTAGGCGCGGCAGTCGTCGTCGTCGTACTGGAAGGTCTCGAACGTCTTGCCGCGGCCCGGCATGGCCATGACGTTCGGGCCGGGCGGAACGTGCACGCAGCCCGCCAGGGTGGCGGTGCCCACGAGTGCGATCACGAGGAATCTACGTCTGCCTGGCGTCATCGACATGTGCTCCTTTGCGATCGGTCTCACTCGGCGGCCGGCGGGACTTTGACCCAGCCTTCCGGGCACTCGCCCACGCGCGGATAGTAACCGCGGCTGCTTTCGCACCAGTACCAGTAGCCTTCCGCGCGCTCTCGCGGCGCGCTGTCGCGCTCGACGTAGACCTGATCCTCGTCGGGATACGCGGGGTAGGCGTAGGCGGGGTACGGATAGGATGGATAGGAGTATGCGTACGGATAGCCGTACGAGTACGAGTACGGGGAGTACCATCCGCCGCCCCACCACCACGGGCTCACGCCGAAATAGACGTTACTGCCGCCGTACCAGCCGTGGCCGCCGTGCTTCCTGCCGTGGCCGCCGTACCAGCCGTGGCCGCCGTACCAGCCGTGGCCGCCGTACCAGCCGTGGCCGCCGTGCTTCCCGCCGTGGCCGCCGTGCCAGCCGCGGCGTCCGTGCCAGTTGCCGCCGCGGCCGCCGCCGCCGTGCCAGTTGCCGCGACCGCCGCCGCCCTGCCAACTGCCGCGGCCGCCACCACCCCCGCCGTGCCAGTTGCCGCCACCGGAGCCTCCGCGTGTAACCCCCACGCCCCGACCGCCCCCGCCGCGGCCACCTCCGCCCCCGAAGCCCCCGCCCCCCGCGCGGCCACCACCGCCCCCGGAGCCGCCGCCCCCCCCACCGCCCCCCCCCGGAATGCC
>JANNPN010000251.1:0-1774 GCA_031400185.1 Polyangiaceae bacterium | reverse complement strand
CGGAGCAACATCGTCTACAAGGCCCGTGAGTTCGGCGTCGACCTCGACAGCCGCGACCCGGCGATCCAGCAACTCCTCACGGATCTCAAGGAGCTCGAGAGCCGCGGCTATCAGTTCGAGGGGGCCGAGGCGAGCTTCGAGCTCCTGATGCAACGGGCACTCCACGGCTACGAGCGGCGCTTTCGCCTGATCGGCTTCCGCGTGATCGACGAGAAGCGCGTCGAGAACGAGCCGCCGCTCTCCGAAGCGACGATCATGCTCGCCGGCCCGGACGGGACGATGGAGCACACCGCGGCGACCGGCAACGGTCCGGTCGCGGCGCTCGACGGCGCGCTTCGGAAGGCGCTCAGGAAGTTTTTCCCCGAGATCGAACAGGTGAACCTCCTCGACTTCAAGGTGCGCGTGCTCGGCTCCGACGGCGGCGTCGGCGCGATCGTGCGCGTGCTGATCGAGTCGGGCGACGCGCACGACCGCTGGGGCACCGTCGGCGTCTCCCACAACCTGATCGAGGCGAGCTGGCAGGCCCTCGTCGATTCGCTGGACTACAAGCTCTACAAGGACGGCAAGCGAAGCGGGTCCGCACCCGCGGACGCGGTGAAGCAGATCCGCCGCGCCGCCCATGGTGGCGAGGCCTGATGCCGAGCATCACCTGGGATCGGATCAAGGAAGACGTGCGCGTGGTCTTCGACCGCGACCCCGCCGCGCGCTCGACCCTCGAGGTCTTGCTCACCTATCCCGGCGTGCACGCGCTCTTCTTCTACCGGGTCGCGCACTGGCTCTGGCAGCGTGACGTGAAGCTGTTGGCGCGCTTCGTCGCCAACGTCGGGCGCTTCTTCACCGGCATCGACATCCACCCCGGCGCGAACATCGGTCGCCGGCTCTTCATCGATCACGGCATGGGCACCGTGATCGGCGAGACGACCGACATCGCCGACGACGTGACGCTCTACCAAGGCGTCACCCTCGGCGGCACGAGCCTCAACAAGGGGAAGCGCCACCCGACGATCGAGGACCACGTCGTGATCACGACCGGAGCGACCGTCCTCGGCCCCGTGACGATCGGGTCGCGGAGCCGAATCGGCGCCGGCTCGGTCGTGATTCATCCGGTACCGCCCGATTCGACCGTCGTAGGCATCCCGGGCCGCGTCGTTCGCCGTGACGGCGTCGCGCACGCGCCCGGGCTCGAGCTCGTCGACCTCGACCACGGCGATCTCCCCGATCCGGTCGCCCGCGCGATCTCGATCCTCCTCGACCACGTCGAGAAGCTCGAGCACAAGCTCGAGGACCACCTGGCGAAGGCCCAGGGCACCATCGACCATCATCCGAGCCCGGACGACGCGGATCTGCAGCGCGTGAAGGCGTTCCTGAGCGAAGGATGATCGACGTCTACGCCGACTACGCCGCGGCCGCTCCGCTCCGGCCGGAGGCTCGCGCCGCCCTGCTGGAAGCGCTCGACGCCGGCCTCGGGAACCCGTCGAGCGTCCACGACGCGGGCGCGCGTGCCCGCGCGCGGCTGGAGGCCGCGCGGGAGGAGATCGCCGCGGCGCTCGGCGCGCACCCGCTCGAGGTGGTGCTGACGAGCGGCGCCACCGAGGCGAACAACCTGGCGCTCACGGGGCTCGCTGCTGCGCGCGGCGGGCAGACGCGCGTGGCGGTGCCGGCGACCGAGCACGCGTCGGTGCTGGCGCCGGTCCGGGCACTCGCCGCGGGCGGACACACGCTGCTCGAGGTGCGCGTCGACGCCGACGGCCGCACCGACCCGGCCGAGGTCCGC
>JANNPN010000219.1:0-8062 GCA_031400185.1 Polyangiaceae bacterium | reverse complement strand
CCTGCGATTACTGGAGGTGTCGGGATGGGCGTGCGAGACGTTGGCCGGCGAGCCGACTCCCCACGTTTCCCCCGCAGCGACCCCCCGCGCGACCGCGATCCGCGAGCGATTGCTAGCGTGAGAGTTTGCGGAGTAGGCGGCTCACGAGGCGGTCGTCGAACGGCGTGTAGCGTTTGAGCAGAGCGTAGGCGTGCAGCAGCAAGCGGTCGAGGTGGATGAGGACCCGCGTCCCGGGGCGGTCGCCCGGACGCGGCACGTAGTGCGTCGAACGGATCGGCACCCGATGGCCTTCGTCCTCGAAGTAGTAGAGGGCGAGGGACTTCCGTGAGCGCCCGGGCGCGCACTGCACCGGCACGACGCCGTGGAAGGCGGTACTCGTGGTCGCGAAGATCACGCCGCGATTGAAGCTCGGTACGATGCTTCGCACCGGCGACCGTACCTCACGGTCCCAGAGCTCGAGCGCGCCCCCATCGTTCTCCGACCACGCTTCGTTCAAGAACACGATCAGGTTCAGGCGCCGCGTCCAGGTCGGCTCGCGCGAGTGCGAAAGGAAATCGGCGTGCACGTTCACGTAGCCTCCCGGCTCGATTTCGCTGAGACCGCCGCCCTCGAGCACCGGATCGGCCAGGAGTGTTCGGATGCCGGTCAGGTGGCCGAGCGCCGCCAGGACCTCGGGTGCGTTCAGCTCCCCGATGACCTGGCGCGTGACCGCGCCCATGTGCGCCACGTCGTTGAAGCCGCGTTTCCGCTCGTTCACGTGGTGGTAGAAGATCCAGGGTCCGTCGGTCGTCGCGAGCTCCTCGACCACCGCGGCTGCCGCCTCACGGTTCAAGACATCGTCGATGACGAGGTGGGGAAAAGGCTCGGCGCGGGCAAAGTCTGCCTGACGGTCGACTGCGATCGCTCGCAGGCGCGCGAGATCGAGTGCACGCATCGCGGGGCGTCATCGATCATCGGTCGCGGCGGCGTCAAGCGGGCCGGGTGGCGGACGGCGCGCTCGCCATGGCGGACGATGGCGCATGCCGACGAAGAATTGCGTTGACGCAGCGCGGACAACTGACGTACTTTTCGCAGGCTCACGTCCGAGTTCCGTGGCTCGGGCGTGACGCGCCGCTTCTCCCTAGGAGGTACCATGGGTTCGTTCCGTCGCGCGGTGATCGCTTTCAGCGTGTCGCTCGCAGCCGGGTTGCCGGCGCGTGCCGACGCGCTCACGTTCGTGCTCGATCCGAGCTCGAGCTCGTTGACCGCGATTCCCGCGACGGCTGGCGACCTGCTGCGACCGCCGGGGCTGCCGGTGGTGGGCCCGACGCTCCCGGCCGTCGTCGCACGCAACGCGGCGGCGTTGAATCTCCTCCCAGGGGACGTGATCGACGCGCTCAGCTACTTCGACGACGCCGGTGCCGCCCATACGATCTACTTCACGGTGTCGCGCGGCTCGACGGGCATCGCCGGCCCGGTCACGCCCGACGTGTTCTCGGAGGTCGCGAACGTGGGGCCTGGTGTCCAGTCCGATCAGTCGGCAGACATCTTCTCGGCCAACGATCCGGCCTGCGGTCTCGCACCCGGAGTGAACACGCAGGTCGTGGACGGCAACGGGCTCACGCCGCTCGCCCCGCTGCTCTGCTACGGCGGTTTCGGGATCGGGCTCGCCGAGGCGCTCGGGTCGCCGCCGCCACCCGCCAACGACCACATCGGCGATTTCGATTGGGGCGCGGTGGGTCGCGGCCTCGTGTTTCCAACGTTGTTCTCCCTGAAAGCGGGCTCGCCGAGCCTCGTTCCCGGCACCAATCCCCGCCTGCCGGGTGGTGCCGAGCCCGGCGACGTGCTGATCACGTCCCCGGCGCCGATCTCCACGATCAATGTCTTCACGAGTGCGGCGTCGCTCGGCCTGATCTCGGGCGGGCCGGGGTGCGCACCGCCGGCGTGCGACGACGTCGACGCACTCTCGTACGGCGGCGCGACGCTCTTCTCGCTGGCACCGGGCTCGCCCACGTTGGCGATCGGACCGACGAGTCCTGCGGACGTCTTCATGGAGGGCCCGGCGCCCGCGCCGGTCGCGATCAGTCACGCGACGCTCGGACTCGCGGCGGGCGACGACGTGACCGGCCTCGAGTCGCTCCTGAATTCGTGTCCCGCGACCCCGGGCTCGCCGAGCGACGTCGATCGTGACGGCATCGACGACAACTGTCCGGACAACTGCCCGGGCTTCAATCCCGGTCAAGAGGACCTCGACGGTGACGGCGCGGGGGACGACTGCGATACGTGCACCGACACCGACGGGGACGGTTTCGGGAATGACGGCTTCCTGAACACCACGTGCCCGCTCGACAATTGTCCCTCCGCCAGCAACCCCTTGCAGGACGACACGGATCTCGACGGGCGCGGCGACGCCTGTGACACCTGCCCGACGGTCCCCAACCCGATCGGTCCCGACAGCGACAGCGACTTCGACGGCGTCGACGATGCGTGCGACGCGTGTGCCGGCGCCCCTGATTCCGCCGATGCGGACTCGGATGGCCTACCCGACGGCTGCGACATCTGCAGCGGCGGCGTCACGACGCGCAAAGCCAAGGTGACCTTCGTGAAGGTGGGTGTGCCGGGCGCGGGCAAGCTCAGCGCGAAGGGCGAGCTCGCGTTCGCCGGCGCGCTCCCGATTCCGCCGCTCGCGACCACGACCGAGGGCATGCGAATCCAGATCGTCGACATCGGCGCCGGGAGTACCGTCCTGCTCGACCACATGATCCCGGGTGGTCTCGTCGGCTCGCACTGCCTCTCGAAGGACGGCTGGAAGAGCGCGTCCAACGGCAAGACCCAGTTGTATGCCAACAAGTCGCACGCCGTGCCGCCCGGTTGCATGGCGGGGTCCGATCTCGCCATCAACAAAGCGAAAGCTCAGGACCGGACGCTCAAGCTCAAGGGTGCCGTGTTCCAAGTGCAAAGCCAGCACGCCACCTACGGGTCGTTCGTCGGGCCGCTGCGCCTGACGATCGTGCTCGGAGGCGCCAATGAAGCGGCGCAGGGTCAATGTGGCCACTACACCTTCCTGCCGGATGAGTGCACCCCCGCTGCGACGTCCTTCAAGTGTCAGCAATAGCTCGGCAGGGTTCTGAAAAGGCCGATCTGCGATCGCATCACCTCACCCCGGTCGCCAAGCCGTGGCGTGCGCGCTAGAGACTCGGGCGCGTTTCGACCAGGAGGACGACACATGAAGAACTTTCGGGGCAAGCTCGCGGTCATTACGGGCGGTGGGACGGGCATGGGGCGCGAGCTCGCGCGCCAGCTCGCGGCCGAAGGCTGTCACCTGGCGCTCTGCGACGTCTCGCTCGCGACCATGACCGAGACCAAGACGCTCTGCGCGGAGGCTGCTCCCGCCGGCACGCGCGTCAGCATCCACCTCTGCGACGTCTCGATCGAAGAGCAGGTGCTGGAGTTCCGCGACGCCGCGATGGCGGCGCACGCGACCGACCGCATTCAACTGCTCTTCAACAATGCCGGCATCGGCGGCGGCGGCAGCATGCTCGCCGACGACCGTGCCGATTGGGAGAAGACGTTCGGGGTGTGCTGGGGCGGTGTTTACTACTGCACGCGCGCCTTCCTGCCACTCTTGGTCGCGAGCGACGCCGGCGTCATCGTCAACACCAGCAGCGTGAACGGCTTCTGGGCCTGCCTCGGTCCGCGGACGGCGCACACGGCCTACAGCGCCGCCAAGTTCGCCGTGAAGGGATTCTCCGAGGCGCTGATGGTCGACCTCCGCCTCAACGCACCGCACGTGAAGGTGGCGGTGGTGATGCCGGGCCACGTCGGGACCTCGATCGTACTCAACACCAACAGGGTGCTCGGCAAGGCCGAGATCGAGGCGATGCCGTCGGAGGACGTGGCGCGGCTCCGCAATCTCCTCCTCCTGCGCGGCCTGCCGGTGGCGGAGATGCCCGACGACGCGATCCGGACGGCGATGCAACAGATGGCGATCATGTTCCGCGACCACGCGCCGACCACGGCGGAGCGGGCGGCGACCCTCATCCTCGACGGCGTCCGCGAGGAGCGCTGGCGGATCCTGGTCGGCGACGACGCCCACGCGCTCGACCGCCACGTGCGTGCCGATCCCGAGTCCGCCTACGAGGAAGCGTTCATGCAGATCCTCCAAGCCGAAGGCCACATGCAGCTCGGCAGCTAGCGCCGACGGCCGTGGCAGCGAGCCGGGGAGCGCCGATCGAGCGGGACGCTCGTGTAGAAGAGCGGCACACTCGCATCGAAGAGCGGCACCCGCGTATCGAAGAGATCCTCGACGCGTTCGGCCCCGAGCTCGGGGACGACCGGGTCGCCTACCGCGGCCACGTCTACCGCATCTTCCACTTCTGCCGTGCGCTCGCCGCCGACGCCGCCGAGCGCGACGACGGTATCGCCATCGCGGCCGCGTTCCACGATCTCGGGATCTGGTCCGATCGCACCGTCGACTACCTCCCGCCCTCGGTGCGCCGGCTGCGCGCGTATCTCGAGCGCAGCGGGCAAGACGTCATGGCCGACGAGCTCGCTCGCATGGTCGAGCTGCATCACAAGCTGACGCCGTGTCGCGGCGAGCGCGACCGGTTGGTCGAGGCGTTTCGCCGGGCCGATCTCGTGGACCTGGCCTTTGGGCTCGTTCGGTTCGGTCTGCCCCGGTCGTTCGTCCGCGAGGTCCAGGCGGCGTTTCCGGCTGCCGGTTTCCATACGCGCGTCGTGCAGGTCGTCGGGACATGGGCAATGCGTCATCCGCTCCGCCCACTCCCGATGATGCGTCTCTGAGCGCCGCGCACGCCAACTACCTGGATTGTCGGTTCCGCCGAGCCCGTGCTAGGTCCGACCCGCGATGTCGAGTCGTCCCCTCACGATCTCCGTGGTCGTCGTCGTCGTGCTCGTCGCGTCATTCCTGTGGTTCCGCAGCCCCGGTCCGCCGCCGCCCGCGCCCGCGCCGGCCGCGACCGCCGCGCCCATCGCCATCGCGCCCCAACCGACGTCATCCCCGGGCGGCCAGCGTGTCGCCGTCCCGGCCGATCCCGTGCTCGAGTCCGTCGACGAGAGCACGATCACGGGTGCCCAGGCGAAGGCGATCGCTGCCAGGTATCGAGAGCTCGCCAAGTTTCCGAAGACGTCGCGCCCGCTCGTGGACGGCATGGATCCGATCGCGATCGGCCGATCGCCGAAGGTCGACGACAAGCGTCCGCCGAACGATCCCACGGCGAAACTGATCGTCTATCCTTCGAACACGAGCTTCGAGTCACCCGGCGAGGTCGTGATCTACGCGGAGCTCGTCGAGATCCAGGCCAACGAACGGGCGATGGAGGAGGACTCGCGGGGGGACCGCCCGCCGAAGCACCGTCACGCCCGCGTCGCGGCGAAGGAGCTCCGCGGCGAGATCCTCGGCGCGAACGGCGCGCCCGTGACCGCACTCGTCTTCCGCGACGACGGTACGAACGGCGACGCGCAGGCGGCGGACTTCTTCTACACCGCCACCTACACGCCGGATCCCGACGAGCCGACCGCGTTTCGCGGCACGTTCGACGTGAACGCGATCGCCGTGTCATCCGACGGCGACACGCTGAACGCCACGAACACCTTCAAATACACGGTGCAGAAGGCGCATCTGACCGGCAGCTACCGCGACAGTCTCGTCAACGGCAACCTTCAGCTCGATGCCGAGGTCGAGGTCGAGGAGGCAGGCCAGTTCTACCTCGAGGGCACGCTCGTGACCCAGAAGGACGCGAAGATGGTGGGCTATGCGTACGCCGACGTGACGCTGGCCGAGGGACGCCACTGGGTGCCACTCCCGTTCTACGGCCTGATCTTCCACCAGATGAAAGCGACCGGTCCCTATCAGCTCTTCTCGGTCACGCTGGCCACGGTCGAGAACGGTGCACCGCAGCACGCCGACGTGATTCCGGCGGCGCACACGACCGGTCCCTACGAGGTCTCGCAGTTCACGGAGGCGCCCTTCAACGATCCCGACCGGCTCCGGCTCGCCGAGTATTTCGAAGGGCTCGCGCGCGCCAGGGGCGAATAGCGCCGAGGTGAGGGCGATCGTACGCTGAGCGCCCGACGCGACGCGTGGCTCGCGGCGACGGTCGTCCTGCTGGCGACCGTCGCCGTCTACGCCCCCGCGGCACGCTTCGAGTTCCTCAACTTCGACGATCCCCGCTACGTCACCGGCGACCCGCACGTGCGCGCCGGGCTCGGGTGGGAGACCGTGCGCTGGGCGTTCGGGCGGATGCACGACAACTGGCATCCGTTGACGTCCCTCTCGCACGCGGCGCTCTGGCACGTCTTCGGGGATGCGCCGGCGGCGCATCACGTCGCGAACGTCCTGGTGCACGCGGCCAACGCCGCGCTCGTCGTGATCGTACTGCACGCGCTCGGCGCCGACGTGCCGCGCGCGGCGGCCGTGGCGTTGCTGTTCGCGCTGCACCCGCTCCGCGTCGAGTCGGTGGCGTGGGTGACCGAGCGGAAGGACGTCCTCTCGGGGCTCGGCTTTCTGCTGACCGTCTGGGCGTACGTCACCTGGGCTCGGCGCCCGACGCGGGGGCGGGCGATCGCGGTCGGCGTCGCCTTCCTCGGCGCGCTGCTCGCCAAGCCCATGGTCGTGACGACGCCGATCGTGTTGCTGGTGCTCGACCGGTGGCCGCTCCGCCGCACGGAGCCGCTCGCACGGCTCTTGCGCGAGAAGATCCCGCTCGTGCTGCTCGCGGCGGCGTCGAGCGTGGTGACCGTGCTCGCCCAGCGGCAGGGCGGCGCCGTGACGACCCTCGACGTGCTGCCGCTCCGGTGGCGGCTCGCGAACGCGGTCGTGTCGGTGCCGCGCTACCTCGGTGCGATGCTCTGGCCGACGGACCTCGCATACTTCTACCCGTACCGCCTGTGGCCGTGGACCACGGTCGCGGGCGCCATAGCACTCCTCGTGCTCGTCACCGGCGGCGCTTGGATGCTCCGGCGCGCGCGCCCCTACGTGCTCGCGGGGTGGATCTGGTGGCTCGTGATGCTCGCGCCCGTGATCGGCGTCTTGCAGGTCGGCGAACAGTCCATGGCCGATCGCTATACGTATCTCCCGAGCCTCGGCCTCCTGATCGCGGCGGTGTGGTGGGCCGGCGATTTCGCGACGACGCCGGCGCGGCGCGCCTGCGCCGTCACCGCGGCCGTGCTCGCGATCGGCGCCTCGATCGCGACGACCCGCGTCCAGCTCTCGACGTGGCGGGACAGCGAGACGGCGGCGGCGCGCCACGCGCTCGCCGTCACCACGCGGAACTACGTGGCGCATCGGAACCTCGCCCTGGCGCTCGCTGCGCGCGGGGACCGGGACGGGGCGCGGAAGGAATACGAGTCCGCGCTCGCGCTCAAGCCCGATGACGCAGCGGTATTGGTGAGCCTCGGAGACGGCGCGCTCCACGACGAGCGCTGGGACGCTGCGGCGGATTACTTCGAGCGCGCGCTCGCGCTCGACCCCGGCTTCACGAAAGCGCGCGGCAATCGCGCCGAGGCCCTCGCGAAGACCGGGCGCGTCGACGAGGCGATCGCGGTCTATCGTGCCGCGATCGCCGACGATCCGACGTTGGGTTTCGAGCTCGGCAACCTCGAGTTCAGCCGCGGCCATGCACCCGCCGCCATCGCGGCATGGCGCGCCGTCCTCGCCGTCGAGCCGACCTGGCACACCGTGCGCGACAACGTGGCCGTCGCGCTGCTCGCGCTCGACCGACCCGACGAAGCGATCGCCGAGCTCGAGCGCGTCGTCGGCGAGGAGCCACAGCATCAGCGGGCGCAGCGCCACCTCGGCATGGCGCTCGCGCGCGTCGGCCGCCGCGACGAGGCGCTGGCGGCCCTCCGGCGGGCGGTCGCGCTCGACGCCGACGATCGAGAGGCGGCACGCGCCCTCGCCGACCTCGAAGGTCGATGACAGTCGGAGCCTCGGGCTGCCGCGCGCGGCTTGCGTGCGATGTGGCGGCGGCGGGTGGGTCCGGGAGGGCTCCTACGGTCGCCGGGTTCCTGGCTCCCAGCGCGTACTGCCCGCCGCAGCTTCTCTGACTTGCGCACACGCGAG
>JANNPN010000213.1:0-21036 GCA_031400185.1 Polyangiaceae bacterium | reverse complement strand
TCGGTGTGCGTGGTCACGGTCTCCGGGCCATCCGGCATGGCCGGCGCTTGCGCCGGCGGGACGTACGCAGCCAGCGCGAACTGGCCGAACAGCAGCGCCAAGATGGCGCAATGGGCCGCGAGGTGCCGGGCAAGCCTGCTTCTCATCGGGTGATCCTAACTCGTACTGCCCCGCCGGCCAAGCAATCGAGTTGACCTGCGTCAAGGCGATCCCAATCCTCGGCAGAAGGGCTCGGGGTCCTCGCGGCGCGCGTCGATGCGAACGCCCTTTGCGCGGAGGTCGCTGATCAGCTCGGGATACGGAGGGGCGAACGTGCGGAACGCTTCGCCGCTGGTCTTCTTGCCGTGGAGATCCTGACCCTGGACCGTCACCTCGGTGACTTCGCCTTTGTCGACGGCGGCCAGGAAGTCGCTGAAGATCATCTCTTGGTCGCGGGTGGGCTGCTTCGTGAAGACGTTCACGAGCAGCAGGACCATGAGAATCAGCAGGAGCCAGAGCGCGAGGTTCCGCGAGAGTTGATTCACCGTTCTGTCACCTTTGCGTATCGGCACGTGGACTCGGGGAAGGTACCATAGGGGGTACACCCCGGCAATCATGCGGATTCATTCGGGCTCTGAAACGAGACGAAAGACCCAGCAGCGCGTCGTAGTCGGGCCGATGAGGCCGCGCGCGCTCCGCCCGCACCCGGGGATCCAGAGGATCTCGCCGTCGCAGACGACGAGCGGGTGATCGTGGCGCAGATGGCGTGGCACGTGGCGAGCGCTGAAGAGGCGCTTGACCGTCGTGTGGCCGGCGAGCCCGTGGCTCGCGAGACGGTCGCCCTGCCTGCGATTGCGGATGACGAACGGGCCGGACACGTGATCGCGGTCGACGAGGCAGGTGGTCGGACTCGGTGGTCCGGCCTCCTCGGGTGCGCAGCTCGTGAGCGCGAGCCGCCAGCCTCCGGGCGTGTCGATGGCGCCGTCGAGGAGGAGCGGGATCTCCCATTCGGTCCGCGCCGCCGCGTCTGCCGGACGGGCCTCGAAGCGGAGTCTGTCGTGCTCGCGCACGACGGTGCCCCCCGGCACCGCCGATTCCCCGTCGTCGCTCCCGCGAGCGGCGAGCCGGCGGATCGCCTCGACGTGTGCGCGTCCGAGGCGGAGGCCGTTCCCGTACCGGTGCCACCACACCCGCACCGCCCGGCGCGCGAGGGGCGGCTCGATCGACTGGAGGATCGGCGCGGCGAGCGTGCGCCCGCGGGCCGCCGCCCCCGCGAGTCGATCGAGGAGCGCGTCCTCGTCCCGCATCACGTCGGCGAGATCGGCGAGTGTCCGCGCGAGCCGCGGGTTCATCTCGCGGGCGAGCGCCGGCAGGAAGCCGTGGCGCACGCGTGCGCGCTCGAGCGCCAGATCGAAATTGCCGTAGTCGCGCCGCCATGCGAGGCCGCGATCGACGAGGAAGGCCCGTACTTGGATGCGATCGCAATCGAGGAGCGGCCGGATGATGCGGCCGCGCCGCGGACGGATGCCGCCGAGGCCGCGGCGCCCTGCCCCGCGCAGCACCCGCAGCATGACGGTCTCGGCCTGGTCGTCCTGCGTGTGGGCGGTCGCGATCGTGGTCGCGCCGAGCGCGTCGGCGGCGCGCTCGAGGAACGCGTAGCGGAGCCGGCGCGCCTCGGCTTCGACGTTTCCCGGCGGGACCTCTCCCGCCTCGCTCATGCACGGCACGCCGTGCGATCGCGCCAGCTCCTCCACGAACGCGCGATCGCGCGCGCTTTCCGGGCCGCGCAGGCGATGATCGAGGTGCGCCGCGGCGACCGTGATGCCGAGATCGTCGCGGAGGGCCAGCAAGGCCGACAGCAGCGCCACGGAATCCGCCCCCCCCGACACGGCCGAGAGCACGGTGTCGCCGCGGGCGATCATGTCGAGCCGAGCGACGCACCTGCGGAGCGTCTCGAGGAGGGTGCGCGCCATGCGCCGTTGAAAGCACGTCTCGCCGCGCTTGCTCAAGCCGGACGCGGCGCCGTGGGAAATTGCGTGAAGGGACGGTGCGTGCCAGCATCGCGCGCGATGTGGAAACCGGGTCTGATCGGAATCCTTGCGACGCTCGCCCTCGCGACCGCGGCTGCCGCGACCGAGCCGGCCGCAACCGACCCGGGGGCCGCGGCCGCGCCCGTGGCGCCCGAGTCGGCTGCCGCGACCCCGGCGCCCCCCGATTCGCTCGACGACATCCCGAGCGCCAAACCTGCGGACGTCTCGCGCCTGCTCCGCAAAGTCCGGATCCGGCACGGCGACGACGCGGTCGTGATCCAGACGCACCTCCTCCTGAACGCGATGCAGAAAGGCGCGGTGCTCGCGACGGGCGTGCGCGTCGACCGGGTCGAGGAGAAGCACGGCAAGCGCTATCTGAACTTCATGCTCGAGACCGGCTACGTCTTCGACGACTCGACCCGTGACCGGACCGAGCGTGCGCAGATCCTCTGGGCGACCATCATGGAGCCGACCCTCTCGCGCCTTCAGGATGGTCTCCAGGTGCACAAGGCGGAGGGGCTGGTGGTGCAGATGCAGTACTATCATCGACCGTATCGATCCGCGGAGGAGCTCCGGGCCACAATCCACGAGCCCGGGACGTCGGAGGAGGCCCGCTTCTACGTGCTCGCGTCGGATGTCGACGACGTGATCCGCGGCAAGACGACGGTCCGCAATCTGGTGACGCAGACGCGCACCACCATCGACGGTTCCGAGCTCGCGATGATGCCCCCGGCGAGCGACGCCACCCTCACCCCGGGGCCGGAATGAATGGCGGCGCGTGGAATCGAACCACGGACCTAGGGATTATGAGACCCTCGCTCTAACCAACGGAGCTACGCCGCCGTACTCGACTTGTGGCCGCGCGGACGCGACGGCCGACCGGTGCGAAGAGCGGCGGATACTAGCGGCCGCGCCCGACGCCTACAAGTGCGCGGCCGCGAAAGCCGGCGCCAGGTCGCGTGTCGTCGCGCGGCGGGCGCCGCGCGCCACCTGCACGAGGCGTTGCCCGTCGACGTCGAGGCAGCTGAGCTTGTTGCCGTAGACGAGCCCGGTGTCGAGGCCGATCCGATACGGGAGCTCGATCCGTGCTTCGCGCGTCGGGGTGTGCCCGAAGACGACCGTGTATGGGAGTGCGTGCGGGCGTGAGAAGAACTCCTCGCGGATCCAGAGCAGATCTTCCTCGTCCTGATCGACGAGGGGCACGCCCGGTCGAATGCCGGCGTGCACGAACAGGAACGGCGCCGCGAGGTACTGGAGGCGGCAGCTCCGGAAGAATGCGATGTGCTCGCTCGGTATGAGCTCCAGCGTCGCGGCGCCGGACGTGCCGGACGGGATGCCGTAGCTGGCGAGCGTCATGCCGCCGCCGTTCTCGAGGTACACGTCGCCGTGGCGCCCTGCGACCCCGAGATACGCGAGCAGCATGTCCTCGTGGTTGCCGCGGAGGAACACCGACGTGAACGGCTCGGCGGGGAGACGCAGGAGACGTTCCACGAGCGGACGCACCGCGGGCCCCCGGTCGACGTAGTCGCCGAGGAAGACCAGCGTGTCGCCGTCGCCCGGGGCGAGCGCGCCGAGGAGCACCTCGAGCTCGTCGGGACAGCCGTGCAGGTCGCCGATCGCGTAGACGCTCATGGGTCTATGGAGAAGACGCTCACGGTTCTGTTGGGAAGGCGCATGGCTCCATCGAGAAGACGCTCACGGTTCTGTTGGGAAGGCGCATGGCTCCATCGAGAAGACGCTCACGGTTCTGTTGGGAAGACGCATGGCTCTATCGACAAGACGCTCACGGTTCTGCTGAGAAGACGCATGGCTCTATCGACAAGACGCTCACGGTTCTGCTGAGAAGACACATGGCTCTATCGACAAGACGCTCACGGTTCTCCGAGCAGGCGCCGGAGCGCGTCGCGATCGCCGAGCAGCTCGCGGGTCGCGGTGTAGGGATCGACGTCCCCCCGCCGCACGCGCGCGAGGACGGTGTGCGCCGCGGCGTCGATCCGGCGTTCGAGGCGGGCACGGAGCTCGCCGTCGAGCACGTCCAAGAACTCGCGCTGGCGATGCGCCTCGCCGACGCGGCCGTCGGGGTGCGTCGCGCGGTGCGTCCGATGGGCGTCGATCGCCGCGATGAGCTCGTCGACGCCGCGGTCCTGGGTGGCCTCGGTCAGAAGCACGGGAACCTCCCAGCCGGGATTCGGTCGGAGCTGCAGCATGGTCTGGAGCTCCGACTTCATGCGTAGGGCACCCTCGCGGTCGGCCTTGTTGACCACGAAGACGTGCGCGATCTCCAGAAGGCCCGCTTTCATCACCTGAACCGTGTCTCCCGCCTCGGGCACCAGCACGACGACGACGGTCTGCGCGAGCTCCATGATGTCGAGCTCCGTCTGTCCGACGCCGACTGTCTCGATGACGATTCTATCCTTCCCGAAGGCGTCGAGGAGATGCACGATTTGGCGGGTCGCGCGTGCGAGGCCGCCCCGCCGCCCGCGGGTGCTGAGGCTCCGGATGAATACGGCCGGATCGAGCGCATGGTTCTGCATGCGGATGCGGTCACCGAGAACCGCGCCGCCGCTGAACGGGCTTGATGGGTCGACCGCGACGACGCCGACCGCGTGCTCGCGCGCGCGGAGCTTGCCGACGACGCGGTCGACGAGCGTCGACTTTCCCGCGCCGGGCGGTCCCGTGACCCCGATCGTGTCGGCGCGCCCGAGCTTCGGATAGATCCGCGCCATGACTCCGGCCACGTCGCCGGTCTCGTTCTCTACCCGCGTCATGAGCTTCGCGAGCGCGACGCGATCGCCCGCGAGCATCCGGTCGACGAGCGCGAGCTCGGGCGTGCTCAGAGGGATGCCTCCTCCGCGTGCTGCGGGGCGACACGCCCGCCGAAGCGCCGTGCGCACGCCCGTTGCGCGGCGGGCAAGACGTCGCCGACGCCGACCGCGATCCCCTCGGCGCGGAGGCTCGTCACGGGCAGCCCGCGGACACCGCACGGCGCGATGCACTGGTAGCCGGCGAGGTCCACGGCCACGTTCAGCGCGAGCCCGTGCAGCGACACGCCGTCGCGGACCCGGATGCCGACGGCGCCGAGCTTCCCGTGCGCCGTCCAGACGCCGCGTCCCCGAGGGTCGCGGAAGGCGTCGACGCCGACCGCATGCGCGACCTCGAGCATCACGTCCTCGAGGATCCACACGAAGTGCTCGACGCCGAGGGCCCGTCCGCGAAGGCTCACGATCGGATACAGCACGAGCTGCCCGGGCGCGTGGTAGGTGGCGCGGCCGCCGCGCTCGGTCCGGCGACAGTCGACTCCGCGCGCGCGGAGCTGCTTGGTGGACCACACGAGGTCGCTGGCGTCCGCGCGCCGGCCGAGCGTCACGGTCGGTGGATGCTCGAGCGCGAGACACACCTCCTGCCCGGTCGCACGGCACGCGCGCCAGGCTGCTTCCTGCAGCGCGAGCGCGTCGTCGTATGCGCGAAGGCCGAGCCATTTCCAGGGGATCGGCTCACGCATGGGCGAGGTCTAGCCGTTGCTTGACGACGTCGCAACCCGATGTTAGCGCCGCGTCATGCAACCGCGGCGCCTCTATCAGAGCCGCCTGTTGGTGCTCGCGATCACGTTTCTCGTGCTCGGCATCGGCAACACGATCATTGGGAGTCGGAAGCTCGGCCAGTACCAGGCCATCGTCGCCGAGGGTCGCGCGCGCGGATATTTTCCCGACGCCGCCGGATCGACCGATCGCATTCTGCGGCCGCTCGACGACGAGGGCGAGCGCTACAACATCGGTCGCGCCAAAGTGGATCTGTATCACGTCGTCCTGAGCGGCGGGTTGGTCATGATGGCGGTCGGGGCCGTCCTCTCGATCATCGGCTGGCTCCGCCTTCGTCTCGAAGAACGCGCGGCCTGAGATCGCGGACATCCGGTGTCGGCGGCGGACGTGTCGCGACCCGGCGCACCGACACGCCACGTTCGGTCGACGGACGACGACGTCGACGCCGCCGGCGCATCCGATCGGAATGCCGTTTGCTCCGGTAGCTCGTCGGCGGTCGATCGACTGCCGAACCTCACCCGAACCTTGTGAGCGAGCACAGGGGCCTGGGGGTACGGACGCCGGCTCGTCAATACGGGCGAGCCGGCGTTCGGGTGGGGCGAGTTGGCGAGTTTCGTCCACTCGACCCGAAAATCCTTGACACTTCAGACGTTAGGGGCGTACAAAATCGTACGGCAGTTCCGGTGCGAGGTGGGTGAGGTGGGGTCTTCAGTGGACGACGGCACGAACGGCGCACGTGCGGGTGCGCAGACGAGGGGCGGCGCATGCCGTGCCGTTCCCCGTAGCCGGTCGCGTGGGACGAGCGTCCATGGCAACCGTTCTCGTCGTCGACCCCTCCCGTAGCGTCCGCGAGACGCTCCGGATCGTGCTTGGGCACGAGCACGCGGTGGCCGTCGGTCCGTCGCTTGGCGAGCGTCCGACGAGCCCGACGCCCGAGGTGCTCGTGCTCGGACTGCCGCCCCCGCCGCGCAACGAGCGCGCGGTCGGCGCCACGCTGGCGCGCGAGCTCCCGAACGTGCCGCTGCTCTTGTTGCATGGCCCGCGTGACGTGGATCTCGGAACGCTCGCGCCGCCGCACGTTCCGATCGAACTGCTGCCGAAGCCGTTCGACGCCTACGCGATTCGCGCCCGCGTGCGCGCGCTGCTCGCCGCGGAGCTACGCGACCCGGGCAGCGCGGAGCGACGCACGGCCGAGCGCCGCCGGCTCGAATTTCCGTTCGTTTCGGAAGCGGCGGCCGCGGTGTTGCGACGGGCGGCGAGCATCGACGTGCCGATCGTGCTCGTCCAGGGCGAGAGCGGGACCGGTGTGGGCAGCGTCGCGCGCGCACTGCACGTCGCGCGCGGCCGTCGCGGGCCGCTCCTTCAGGTCGACGCGGCGGCGCTCGTGCAAGGCGAGCTCGCGCGTCGCCTCGCGGGCGCGGGACCGGGAGTCGGTACGCTGCTCGTGACGAGCCTCGATCGTGCGTCGTCCGACGGGCAAGCCGACTTGCTGCGGGTGATCGAGGACGGAAACGCAGGCGGCGCGGTTCCGCCGCTCGTCGTGACCGCGGCGCGGGACCTCGGCGAGCTCGCGAGCACCGGCGCGCTGCTGCCGGAGCTGGCGTACGCCGCCGGGACGTTGCCGGTCGTGCTCGCCCCGCTCCGCGATCGGGTCGCCGACCTTCCAGCGCTGGTGGAGATGCTGACGCGCGATGCCTGCGCGCGGATGCGCCTGCCGCCGGTGACGTACCATCCGGACGCGCTCGCGCGTTTGCAGAGCTATCTCTGGTTTGGAAACGTCGCCGAGCTCGAGGCGGTCCTGACGCGGACACTCGCGCTCCATCGTGCGCCGAGCGTCGCAGCGGATCAGTTGGTGTTCTTGCCGGAGGCGACCGCGGATGCCCTGACGGTACGGACGTCTCCTCCGCCGCACGCAACGGGGCCAGCGACGACCACCGAGGCTGCGAACCCTGCCCTTGCGGGCCTCGATCTGGAGGTCGTCCTCGGCGAGCTCGCCCACGAGCTTCGCAACCCGATGGTGACGATCAAGACCGTGGCGCAGCATCTCGACGCGATCGCTGGGGATCCCGAGGCGCGTGCCCGGTTCTCCGTGCTGATGGGCGAGGCCGTCGGGCGCATGGACGGAGTCCTCGAGTCGCTGCTCGACTTCGCGCGCTTTCGTGCGCCGTCGCTGCAACCGCTCGCGCCGCTCGTCGACCGCGTGCTCGGCGAGCACGCGGAGGAGCTCGCGCGCCGCCACGTCCACGTCGAGCGCAACGGCAGCGGGCTCGGATCCGTCCACGCCGACGAGTCGCAGATGCTGTTCGCGCTGCGGAGCCTCTGCCGCGGTCTCGTGACGAACCTCGTGCCGCACTCCGCGCTCTGGGTGCGCGGGGTCGCCCCCGGCACGCTCGAGCTGCAGGTGCAGGCCGATCCGTCGGTCGCGGCGCGGCTGGCGTCGTGGGTCGAGCCGCGCGTGAATGCGAGCGACACGCCGCCGCTCGCGTGGGCGCTGGCGGCGGCACTCGTCGAGCGCAACGGCGGCACGCTCACGGTCGAGAAGGGTCGCGGCGACGCGACGGTGATCCGCATTGCATGGGCACCGCCGGCGGCCTGAGCCGCGGCGGACCCCGGGGTGGATGGAGGAATGATGGAGAAGCGGAAGGTACTGATCGTCGACGACGAGCAGGGAGTGCGCGAGTCGTTGCGCATCGTGTTGAAGGACCAGTACGACGCGGTCATGGTGACCTCGGGCGAGGAAGCGCTCGAGGTGCTGCCCCAGGTACAGCCCGACCTCGTGCTGCTCGACGTGCTGATGCCGGGCATCGACGGGCTCGTCGTGCTCGAGCGGATCAAGGAGCAGGACCCGCGCGTGCCCGTGTTGATGCTGACGGCGACCAAGACGGTCAAGACCGCCGTCACCGCGATGAAGCTCGGCGCGTTCGACTACGTGACCAAGCCCTTCGACGTCGAGGAGCTGCGGATCATCGTCGAGCGCGCGACCCGTGACGCCGCGCGCGACCGCGAGCTCGAGAATCTGCGCTGGGAGGTCGGCCGCCGCTACAGTCCCGACAACATCATCGGGAACTCGCCGCGCATGCAGAAGATCTTTCGCACCATTGGCATGGTGGCGCCGCTCAAGACCACCGTGCTCATCACCGGCGAAAGCGGCACCGGGAAGGAGCTCATCGCGAAGGCGCTTCACTACCAGAGCCCGCGCGCGGAAAAAGCGCTCGTCACCCTCAACTGCGCGGCCATCCCCGAGAACCTGCTCGAGAGCGAGCTGTTTGGTCACGAGCGCGGGTCGTTTACCGACGCCGTACAGAAGAAGCTCGGACAATTCGAGCTCGCAGACCAGGGCACGATCTTTCTCGATGAGGTCGGCGAGCTCGCGCCGTCGCTGCAGGCGAAGCTGCTGCGGGTGATCGAGCAGGGCGAGTTCATGCGCGTCGGCGGCAAGCAGAGCATCCACGTCGACGTGCGCATCATCGCCGCGACGAATCGCGAGCTCGAGCAGGCGATGAGAGACGGTGCATTCCGGTCCGACCTCTACTACCGGCTGAACGTGGTATCGCTGCACCTGCCGCCGCTCCGGGAGCGCCCTGAGGATCTGCCGCTGTTGATCAAGCACTTCCTCACGACCAAGTCGGCGCAGATCGGCATCCACGAGAAGCGCATCAGCCCCGAGGGGGTCGATGCCCTCCTGCGCTACCCGTGGCCGGGCAACGTCCGCGAGATCGAGAACGTCATCGAGCGGATCCTGGTGCTGTCGGACCACGAGCCGATCGGCGTCGAGGATCTGCCCGAGCACGTCCGCGTCGGACGCGTCGAGACGTCCTCGATCCAGCAGCAGGTGCTCAGGCAGGAGAAGTCGTTGACGGACGCAGTCGACGAGTTCGAGCGCGAGATCATCCGGGCCGCGTTGCAGCACGTCGAGTTCAACCAGACGCGCGCGGCGGACCTCCTCGGCACGACTCGTCGGATTCTCAAGTACCGCATGGACAAGCTCGGGATTCAGTCGGAAGACTGACGCGCGGCGCATGCCTCGCATGCGAGGTGCGCCGGCATCGCGTTCAAATTTGGACGTGGGCGCCAGACCCTGTGGCGCGGTCCGCGCAGCCGTCGCGCACCGACCCCTTCGGACCCGGCCATTTCCGGGGGTTTCCTGGGCGCGGGCGTCCGGAGCGGCCGTGGCATGGAACCTGCTGCCCGTGAGCGGAGATGGCTGCTCAAGGGAACGTCCTCATCGTCGAAGACGAGCCCGGCCCCGCGCTGGCGCTCAAGATGATCCTGAAGCCGTACTATCAGGTCTACAGCGCCGAGCGCGGCGAAGCGGCGCTGGAGATCCTGAAGACGACACCCATCGACGTGGTCTCGCTGGACCTTCGCATGCCGGGACTCTCGGGCATGCCGCTCCTCGCGAAGATCAAGGAGCACGATCCCGACATCGAGGTCATCGTCATCACCGGCTACGGCTCGCTCGAGACCGCGGTCGAGAGCATCAACTTGAAGGTGTTCTCGTACGTCGCGAAGCCGTTCGACGTGCTCGAGATCCTCGAGACGACCAAGCGCGCGCTGCAGAAGCGCCGCAATCTGCAACGCCTCCGCCACATCAAGGAAGAGTTCTTCGCCAACCTGACCCACGAGTTCCGCACGCCGCTCTCGGCGATCATGGGCTACAGCTCGATCCTGCTCGACGAGCACGGCGCGACCCTCACGGCCGACCAGCGGGCGGCGCTCGATCGCATCCAGGCCAACTCGCACGAGCTCCTGAGCTGCGTCGAGGGGATCTTCTTCCTGGCCGCGCTCGAAGCCGGAGAAATTCCTCTCACCGTCTGGAGCTTCGACGCGAAGCCCATCCTCGCGCGGCTCGCGGACCGCCATGTGGAGGCGTTCGCCGAGAAGAACGTGCGGTTCGAGATCGGCGATCTCACTAAGCTCCCCATTCGGACCGACGAGGAGAAGCTCGCGAAAATCGTCGACATCCTGGTGCTGAACGGGCTCAAGTTCACCGAGGCGGGGAGCGTCCGGGTCGAGGCCGCCGTCTCCCCAGAAGGTCCGCTCGAGATCCACGTGCGCGACACGGGCATTGGCATGCGGCCCGACGAGGTGGAGGAAGTGCTGCAAGGATTCCGTCAGGCGGACCCGACTGCGCGGAAACGCTTCCGCGGCATTGGGCTCGGTCTTCGGCTCGTCACGCGCCTCGTCGCGGCGATCGGCGGTAAGCTCGACGTGCAAAGCAGCCTCGGCGGTGGCACCGAGTTCGTGCTGACCGTTCCGGCGATCCCGGAAAGCAGCGCTCCGTTGCCGGAGCTTCATTCGACGGCAGCGTCCGATCTGAAAGTGCAGTTGTCGGCGTGAGGTCCGGCCACTTCCTGCACTGCCGGGACTGCGCGACGCTCTTTCGGCCCTCGCCTGCCGATCAGGCGCCCGAGTACCGCATGACGCCCGAGGGCGTCACGCAGATGGTGCGCGACGACTGCATGGACTTTCTCACCCGCCATGCCCGCCACCGTCTCGAGACCTTGCGGCCGACGAATGCGCACGGTCTCCACACCGGTGCGCTTTGGGATGCGCTCGCGCCGGTCTACTGGGAGGTGTCCGACGGCGAGCGGATGGCGGTGATCGAGGGGCGGCGGACGCAGATGGGCGGACCGCTCTGCTACGAGCTGCGTCCGGGGCGAATCGTCGCCGAGCGGGTCGGTGTCGAGATCCCGGACGACGAGATCCGGCGGCACGTCGACCGGGCACTCTACCCGGGCGTCGCTCCCGAGCGGAAGCTCGCGGCGTTCGCGGAAACCTTCAAGCAGATCGTGTGGAGCCTCGATCCCGAGTCGTTCGAGATCCTCTACGACGTGCCTGGGGATCCGACACTCGCCGTTGCGCGCTTGCCCGAGGCGGCGAGCGGGGTCCTACGCGAGGCCGCGCGGCGGATCTTCGACGCCGGCGACAGCGCGAAGGTCGTCGCCTGCTTCGCGGGCGGCGGCGACGACCCGGACGGGTTCACGGTGCTCGTCCGTCAGAACGTCCGCGTCGACGACTGAGGGCGTGCGATCCGTCCAGGGTCGGGTCGGATCTACGCCGCGGCGTGGGTGCCGGCTGGAGCGCCGGGATTCCGCAAGCCGCAGAACTCCTCGTAGTCGATCAGCTTCGTGATCGTCGGGTGCTCACCGCACATGGGGCACTCGGGATCCTTCGGCAGCTTGTTCACGCGGATCTCCATGCTGAGCGTGTCGAAGTGGACCATCCGACCGATCAGCGGCCGGCCCGCGCCGAGAATCAGCTTGATGGTCTCGAGCGCCTGGACGCAGCCGACGAGCCCCGGCAGTACGCCGAGCACGCCCGCCTCCGCACAGCTCGGAGCCGCGCCCGGCGGCGGCGGCTCGGGGTAGAGGCAGCGGTAGCAGGGGCCCGAGCGCGGATCGAAGACGGACGCCATACCCTCGAACTGGAAGATGCTGCCGTGGACGTTCGGCTTCCCGAGCATGACGCACGCGTCGTTCACGAGGTACCGGGTCGGGAAGTTGTCGCAGCCGTCGACGATGATGTCGTACTGCCCGAAAATCCCCATCACGTTGTCGGAGCTCAGGCGCTCTTGATGCGCGATCACCTTCACATCGGGATTGAGGGCATTCAGGGCAATGCGCGCCGACTCGACCTTCGGCATGCCGATGCGGTCGTTCGTGTGGAGGATCTGGCGCTGCAGGTTGGAGAGGTCGACGACGTCGTGGTCGATGATGCCGAGCGTGCCGACCCCCGCGGCGGCGAGGTAGAGCGCCGTCGGTGAGCCGAGCCCGCCGGCGCCGAGCAAGAGCACCTTGGCGGCGAGGAGCTTCGCCTGCCCCGCCTCCCCCACTTCCGGCAAGAGGAAGTGACGGCTGTAGCGGCCGAGTTGCTCTTGCGAGAACTGGTGGTCTTGCTTGAACGGCATGCCCGCGTTCTTCCAGGCCGTGAAGCCGCCGGTCATCGAGACCACGTTGGTGTACCCCATCTCTTTCAGCGTCCGCGCCGCGATCAGCGACCGTGTCCCGCCCGCGCAGTACGCGATGATCGGCGTGGCCTTGTCGGGCACGGTCTCCTCGACCCGCATCTCGAGGAAGCCGCGCGGCAGCGAGATGGCCCCGTCGAGATGGCCGTCGCGGTACTCATCTTTTTCACGGACGTCGAGAAGCGTGATGCCGTCCGGCGTGCGGAGTCGTTGCTGGATGCCCTGGACGCTCTCTTCCGGCACCAATCGCCGCGCCTCGTCCATGAGCTGCTTGTAGGTAATCGCCATGGGAATCCTCCGAAAGGTCGTCCACCGTAGCAAGGGTGCCGCCCCGAACCAACCGACGCGGATGTTCGAGAGTCCTACCCCTGGACGCCGTCGTAGAGGTCGGTTCGATACCGCAGCCAGGCAGCAACCCCTCGTGCGTATTCGCGGGAGCACAGCAGGCGGCCGACATTCAGGCTCGCGATGAGGGGGCGGCGCCGCGAGAGGTACAGGGCGTTGTCGGTCAAGCCGAGGAAGAACCGCAGCTTCTCGCCGTCGAGGGACCGTAAGAGCCCGGCGCGGGCGAGCTCGAGGAAGATCATCAGTGCATGCGCCGCATGCCGAGATCGTCGCCGGCGGCCGGTCCCGCGTAGAGGTGGAACTCCAGCACCTCGAGCAGGCGCTGCGCCCGCTCGACCCCGGCGGCTTCGAGCAGACACTGTTTCTCGATCGGGCCGAAATCGAGCCAGAACGCGAAGAAGTTGACGAGCGTGCGGTCGTCGAGCCGAGCGTCTCCGAGGAGTTCGCGCGCGACATCGTCGCCGGAGCGTCCGACATAGCGTTCGATCGTCTGCACCAGGCGCGAGCGGAGCCCGGTCGAGAGCGCGGTGTCGGGAGGCGGCTCGCGCCACTCGACGGTCGCTTGCCGATAGGCGCGCTCGCGCTGCTCGCTCACGATTGTGAACTCGCGCGCGCCCGCGAGGACGATGTTGAATTTGCCGTCGGGAAGCGGCGTGCTCTCGACGATTCGTCCGACGCAGCCCGTACGGTAGGTCTCCGGTGCGCCGTGGTAGTCCTCCTCCCAGTCGCCGCGGAGGAGCACCATGCCGATCAGACCGGCGCCAGCGAGCGCGTCTCGTACCATCGCGCAGTAGCGTGGTTCGAAGATGTGCAGCGGCAGCGGTACGTCTGGAAACAGGACCACGTTCGGCAGCGGGAAGATCGGAATGAAGCGAGGCAATTCCATGGAAGGCGCGTCGAACGGCGCCGACACTACGGCCCGGTCCGGTGGGAAGTCAAACCGAGTTGGGCGCCGGCGTACGTCGTCCGGTCGCCTTGAGCCCGTACGATGTCGCTGGTAGCACGCCCCCGATGGACGCATCGCTTCCGATCCTCGTCGGCGTGGGCCAGGTCACGGACCGCGGGGACGACCTCGCGACCAAATGCGAGCCGATCGAGCTCGGGGCGCGTGCGGCGCGGCTGGCGCTCGCCGACGTGGAGTGCCGCCAGCTCGCTCGCCGGATCGACTCGGTGCGTGTCGTGAACATGCTTTCCGGTGCCGCGTACGAGGACCCGGCGGGGATGCTGGCCGCACGTCTCGAGCTCCCGGCCGGCGAACGCCTTTACACGACGATCGGGGGGAACGGGCCGCAGTGGCTCGTAAACCGCTCGGCCGACGACCTCGTCGCCGGCCGATGTCGGAACGTGCTGATCGCGGGTGGCGAGGCGCTGCATACGTTGCGGCTCGCGTCGAAGCAGCGCGTCGAGCTTGCCTGGTCGCACGGTCGGGGCGGGGCCACGAAGATCGGCGACGATCGTCAAGGATCGCACCCCGACGAGTGGAACTACGGTCTCCAGATGCCGACGCAGATCTACCCACTCTTCGAGGTCGCATTGCGGGCGCATGACGGCCGGAGTCCGAGCGCGCATCAGTCGCACCTCGGGCGTTTGTCGGCGAGCTTCTCGGCCGTCGCGGTCGACCATCCGCAGGCTTGGTTTCGGGACGGCAAGTCGGCGGAGGTGATCGGGACGGTTTCCCCCGTAAACCGCATGATCGGGTTCCCGTATCCGAAGTTCATGACCTCGATCCTCGAGGTCGATCAGGCGGCGGCCGTGATCATGACGACGGTCGGGGAGGCGCGCGCGCTCGGTATCCCGTCCGCGAAATGGATCTTCGTCCACGGCGGCGGACAGGCCAACGACCTCTGGTACGTGAAGGATCGCGTCGACTACCACTCGTCGCCGGGCATGGCGGACGCGATCGTCCAGGCGCTGTCGCAGGCCGAGATCGACGCGGGCGCGCTCGCCCTCGTCGATCTCTACAGCTGCTTTCCAGTAGCGCCGCAGCTCGCGGCGCGGTGCCTCGGGTTCCCGACCGACGGTAGTCGGCCGCTCACGGTGACCGGTGGACTCCCGTACTTCGGCGGCGCCGGCAACAACTACACGCTCCATGCGATCGCGACGATGGCCGAGCGCTTGCGGGCGGCCCCTGGGACCTTCGGCCTCGTGACGGCGCTCGGCTGGTATCTCACGAAGCATGCGGCGGGTGTCTACGGCTCCATGCCTCCGGCGCGTCCCTGGCGGCGCGCGGGCCACGAGGAACGCCAACGGGCGATCGACGCCCTGCCCCACCCACCGTTCGTGGCGACGTGCGACGGGTCGGGGACGATCGAGACCTATACCGTCATGTACGACCGCGACGGCGCCATGACGCAGGCGATCGTCGTGGCGCGCTGCGAAGATGGCCGCCGCACCCTGGCGGTAATCGACGCGCCCGAGATCCTGCCGACGCTCGAGCGTGAGGAGATGGTCGGCGCGCCAGGGGTGCTCCGTCGGCGGGGCGACGGGCGGAATGCCTTCGAGCTCTCAGGCGCGTGAGCGGAGAATCGCGACGTGCGAGAGCGCCGCGATCGTCTTCGCGTCGCGGATCGTCTCGTTGCGGATCATCTCCAGCGCCTCGCTGAGCGGCACCGTCGTGACCGTGTCGATCACCTCGTCGGCACCGAGACGGCTCGGCACCGCGCGGAGATCGGTCGCGAGGAACAGGTGGATCACCTCGTCGCAGAAGCCAGGACAGGTCACGATCGACCCGAGCCGCTCGAGCCGCCCCGCGCTGAGGCCCGCTTCCTCCTCGAGCTCGCGTGCCGCGCAGGTGTCCGGCGATTCGCCCGGATCGAGCTTGCCGGCCGGGACCTCCCAGAGATAACCGCCGACGGCGTGGCGGTACTGGCGGAGCAGCGTGACTCGGCCGCCGGCGTCGAGCGCCGCGACGGCAGCGGCACCCGGATGGCGCACGATCTCGAGGGACATCTCGTGCCCGTTCGGGAGCGTCACGTCCTCGACCGTGAGATGCACGATCCGCCCATGGTGGATGTCGCGAATCGCCATCAGGGGCGGGCGCCTTTACAGGTCCCGAGGCGACGGCTAGGCACCCACGCGTGCACAAACGTGGCGCCATCGAGCTGACCGACGACGAGCGGCGCCAGTACCTCGCCGACGCTCCAACCATTAACCTCGTGACCATCGGGAAGGACGGCTATCCGCACGCCGTGCCGATGTGGTTCGTGGTCGACGACGACGGCAGCGTCCTCATGACCACCTACCGCCGCTCGCAGAAGGTCGTGAACGCGCAGCGGAACTCGAAGGTCGCGCTGCTCGTCGAGTCCGGAGTCCGGTACGACGAGCTCAAGGGGACGTTGCTCCGCGGGGATGTGGAGGTGGTCGACGATGAGGCGCTTTGCGTTCAGGTTCTCACCCGTATCCACGCGAAGCACAGCGACGGACTCGCGAGCGGGGTCGAGGAAGTGATGAAAGCGCAGGCGCGCAAGCGCGTCGTGCTGCGGATCGTCCCGGCGCGCGTCATCAGCTGGGATCACCGGAAGCTCGCCGGCGCATACTGAGCCGCGTCCGGATGCGCCCTACTCCGCGACCGCGGTGACGTCGACCTTGATCGTCGCGCGCGTGTCAGGTCCGAGGTGGACCGTGACGTCGTGCGTACCAAGACTCTTGATCGGCTCATCGAGCAGGATGCGCCGGCGCTCGATCGTGAAGCCACGCTCTTCCAGCTGACGATGGATGTCCTGGTTGGTGACGGAGCCGAACAGCTTACCGTCGTCGCCTGCTCGCACCTGGAAGGAGAGCTTTACGCTGCTGACCTTGTCGGCGATGGCGGCGGCCGACTTCTGCTCGCGGAGTCGCTTGTCGGCGATGACGCGCTTCTGGTGCTCGAGCGCGGCGAGATTCCGAGTGCTCGCCTCTACCGCGAGCCCGCGCGGCAGCAGGTAGTTACGGGCGTACCCCGGCTTCACCTTCACGACGTCGCCGATGGTCCCGAGGTTCGGCATTTCTTCACGAAGAATGACTTGCACGGCGTTCCTCTTACATCCCCGCGGCGAACGGGAGCAGTGCGACGCTCCGCGCCTGCTTGATCGCCGTCGTGAGGCGGCGTTGATGCCGCGCACAGTTGCCGGTGATCCGGCTCGGAATGATCTTGCCGCGGTCGGTGATGAAATTTCCAAGGACCCGCGTGTCCTTGTAATCGATGCGGAGGCCCTTTTCGGCGCAGAAGCGGCAAACCTTTCGCCGACCCGGTCGCCGCCCGCGTGGGCCGCGATCGTCACGTCCGCGCGAGCGACCGCGCGTGCCCCCGCTCTTTCCCCCAAGTCGTCCCGGCATGCTTTGGATTACCTTCCGTGTGAGATTCAGTCGACGTCGATCGCTTCCACGTCGGCGGAGGCGATCTCATCTTCGGCGTCGGGTTGCGGCGCGTGGTCGAGGTCAGGGGCGGCGATTGCTTCCCGCTGCGGCGGCACGAACGAGGGCGCGTCTTCGTCCTGTCGGATCGTGACGTAGCGCAGGACGACGTCGGAAAGCTTGAGCGTTCGCTCGAGCTCGGCGACGGCCGGCGCCGATCCCTTGTACTCGACCAGCAGGTAGTAGCCGCGGCGCTCTTTCTGGATCTCGTACGCGAGCTCGCGGAGGCCCCACTCGTGGACACCCGCGACCTCGGCAGCCTGTGCATCGAGAAGCTTGTGGATCTTCTCGGCCTGCTCCTTGATCCCGGCCTCCTGAAGGTCGGTACGGAGCACAACCATCGTCTCGTACCGTCGTATTCGGCGCTCGTCGCTCACCCTGCCTCCTTTGTCGAACCCGGCTGTCTACCGGAATACACTCTCGATTGCCAGCCTCAGGCGCGGGCGGCGTCGCGACGGTTCAGAATGTTCATCGTCGGCTCGAGCCCGTTCGTCACCCAGGACTCGACACCGTCGGCTGCCCGCTCGATTGCATCACGCACCGTCGCGATGTCCGACTCCGCGAAGGGCTCGAGGACGAATCCGACGGGATCCGCCCCGCCGGGCGGCCGGCCGATTCCAACCCGGAGCCGTGGAAATCCCTTGCCGAGCACGGAAATCAGCGACGCGACGCCGTTGTGACCGCCGGCGCCGCCGTCGCCGCGGAGCCTCACCTTGCCGAGTGGCAGGTCGAGATCGTCGTACACAACCAGGACGTCCACCGGATCCAGCCGGTAGAGGCGCCTGAGCTTGGTGACGGACTCGCCACTAGCGTTCATGAAGGTCTGCGGCTTCGCGAGGACGACTCGGGCCCCGCCGACCGAGCCGGTCCCGAGCTCGGCCTCGTGTCGCCGGCCTCCGACGCCGATGCGCCACCGCTCCGCGAGCGCGTCCACGACCATGAACCCTAGGTTGTGCCGCGTCGAACGATAGCGCGCGCCGGGGTTGCCGAGACCGACGACGAGTTTCATGGCCTAGTATGCGGACAAGACGCGTCGCGGCGAACGTTAGGACTTGCCGGACTCCTTCGTGTCCTTCGCATCGCCCGCGGCCGCAGGAGCAGCTGCGCCCACGGCGCCTTCCTCGGTTGCGGCCGCCTTCACCTCTTCCACCGTCGGCGGCAGCACCGTCACCACGGCCTCGTTGCTTTCAAACACGGCCGTGACGTTCGCCGGCATCGCGACGTCCGCGAGATGCACGGCGTCGTGAATGTCGAGCGCGGTGACGTCGATTTCGATGTACTGCGGGATGTCGCTCGGCAAGCACTCGACCTCGATCTCGCGGACGATCGGCTGGAGAATGCCGCCCTCCGCCACACCGCGTGCCTTGCCGACGAAGTGGAACGGCACGGTGACCTGCAGGCGTTTTGTCAGGTCGACCTCGTAGAAGTCGACGTGCAGGATGAGGCCGTTCACCGGGTGGTGCTGCACCTCGCGCACGAGTGCAACCTTCTTCTGCAGGTCGGCCGAAGGCGAGTCGAATCGGATCAGATGCGAACCCTCGAGGTTCGCGACGTGCGACGCGAAGTCCTTGCGATCGACCGCGATCGACATCGCCGTGCTCTTCGGGCCGTAGAAGACCCCCGGCACTTTTCCTGAACGGCGGAGACGCCGTGCCGCACCTTTGCCGCGATCGCTGCGCGCCTCGACACCGAGTGTGATCTCTTCCATGGTCTACCTCCGGACTCGTGCTCTCAAATGAAGAGCGAGCTGATGGATTCTTCGTTGTGGATGCGGCGAATGGCTTCGCCGATGAGGTGCGCGACCGACAGTACGACGACGTTCGGGAGCCCGCGGATGTCCTCGCGGACCGGGATCGTGTCGGTCACGACCAGACGCTTCAGCGACGAGTCCTTGAGGCGCTCGACCGCTCGACCGGACAGCACGCCGTGCGTGCAGCACGCGATCACGTCTTGCGCGCCGGCGGCGCGGAGCGCGTCCGCAGCCGCGACGATGGTTCCTGCGGTGTCGACAATGTCGTCGATGATGACGGCGACCCGACCGGTCACCTCGCCGATGATCTTCATCTCCGCCACTTCGTTGGCCGCGATGCGGCGCTTGTCGATGATCGCGAGATTGGCGTTCAGGCGCTTCGCGAATGCCCGCGCGCGCTCCACACCGCCCGCGTCCGGCGACACGACCGTGAGCGACTCGCCGTCGCGTACTTGCTGACGAATGTATGCGAGCAGGACTGGCGTCGCGTAGACGTTGTCGACGGGGATGTTGAAAAATCCTTGGATCTGGCCGGCGTGGAGATCCATCGTGAGGACGCGGGCGGCGCCCGCTGTCGTCATGAGGTCCGCGACGAGCTTCGCGCTGATGGGCACGCGCGGCGACACTTTGCGGTCCTGACGCGCGTATCCGTAGTAGGGGACGACCGCCGTGATGCGACCGGCCGACGCGCGCTTCAGCGCATCCAGTGTGAGCAGGAGCTCCATCAGATGGTTGTTCGCCGGTGGGCAGGTGGACTGGATCACGAAGACGTCACCGCCGCGGACGTTCTCGGTGATCTCGACTTGCGTCTCCCCGTCGCTGAAGCTGCCGAGCTCGGCGCTGGCGAGATCGGTGTTCAGATAGTGCGCGATCTCGCGGGCGAGCTTCGGGTTCGAGCTCCCTGCGAAAATGATCACCTCGTCCTTTGCGCGCAGTGCCATTCAGCGTCCTTCGTCCTCGATAGCTGGGCGGGAAGGATTCGAACCTTCGTATACCGGATCCAAAGACCGGTGCCTTACCGCTTGGCGACCGCCCATCGATTCTCGTCTCACTTGCCGGCTCCGGGCCGCCGGTCATGCCGGGCGGTTGGCGGGCTCGGAACGGAAAGCGGCGAATACTAAGCGTAACCCGGCGTGCGGTCAACCGATCAGTGGCGGGTCGGGGCCGAGGATGCGGACCACGTGGACGGGGACGTCGCCCTGACGCGCGCGGAAGCCGTCGGCAACCTCGCGGGCCGGTGTTGCCGGCGAGCCGACGGCGACGACGGCGGCCCCGCTGCCCGACATGACGGCCGCGGCCGCACCGGCCGCGAGGAGACCCTGCTTCACTCCGGCGATCGCCGAGTGGGCCGGCAGCACGACCGCCTCGAGGTCGTTCCGGAGGAGCGCCGGGTCGAGGTCGGCGGAAGCGGCGAGCCGTGCCGGTTCCGTCGCATCGGCATGGAAGCCGGCCATGTAGGCGCCAAACGCCCATGCCGTCGAGACTGCCACCCCCGGCAACGCGAGCACGAGCTCGTAGCCCGGCCATCCCCCGACCGGCTCGACGTGCTCGCCGATCCCGCGCACACGCGCGCAGCCACCGGTCAGGAAAAACGGCACGTCGGCGCCGAGGCCGAGCGCGATCTCGGCCAGGCGACGTGCCGGTACTTCCAGCTCGAGCGCCGCGTTCACCGCGCGCAGTACGCTCGCTGCGTTGCTGCTGCCGCCGCCGAGTCCGGCACCGGGAGGAATCCGCTTCTCGAGGGTCACGTCGATGTCGGCGCCGACCCCGCACTCGTCGAGCAAGGCGCGCGCGGCGCGGGCCGCGAGATTCGTCGCGTCGCTCGGCACTCCGGGATACCGACACGTCACCGTGATGCGTGACTCCGCCGCGTGGACGCGCGTCGTCGAGACCGTAACGCGATCCGCGAAGTCGATCGCGGCGAAGATCGAGTCGAGGAGGTGGTAGCCATCGTCGCGACGACCGATCACGCGAAGGCAAAGGTTCACCTTCGCGGGTGCGGTGCACTGTACCGTCTTCGTGGGGAATCGCGGC
>JANNPN010000202.1:0-36185 GCA_031400185.1 Polyangiaceae bacterium | reverse complement strand
TGTTCCTCGACATCCGCGGCTTCACCGCGTTTGCCGAGCGCCGCACGCCGGAGGAGGTGGTCGCCTATCTGAACACGCTCTTCGCGACCATGATCACGCTCGTGAACGCGAATCACGGCATCATCAACAAGTTCCTCGGCGACGGCTTCATGGCCTGCTTCGGCGCGCCGCTCTCCGACGGGCGCGACACCCAGAACGCCGTCCGCGCCGCGGTCGAGATCGGTCGGACGGTCGCGCGGATGAGCGCCGACGGCACGATCGCGCCGACCCGCATCGGCATGGGCCTCCACGCCGGCACGGCCGTGACCGGCAGCGTCGGGAGCAACGAGCGCCGCGAGTACACGATCATCGGCGACACGGTGAACCTGGCGTCTAGGGTCGAGCAGCTCACCAAGCAGTACGGTGCCCAGCTGCTCGTGACCGACGCGGTCTGGCAGGTCGTGAAGGACGACTACCAGGGCCGGGCGCTCGACCCGGTCACGGTGCGGGGCCGGGAGGAGCCGGTCGCGATCTACGCGCTCATCGAGTCACCCTCGTAGTCCGAGCGATGTCGAACGGCGCCGGCGCCGGACGTCTATGGCGTGACGGCGCGTCGACGCGATCCGCCGTCGTGAGACGTCCCGGAAGAGCGCCGCGCACGTGCGGCTGGTCGCGGACGAGCTCGAGGCCGCGGCGCGCGCCGACGTCGCGATCCCGGACGACCGCCTGCGCTTGATGTTCGCGTGCGCGCACCCGGCGCTCGACCGCGGCATCCACGCGCCGTTGATGCTCCAGACCGTGCTCGGCGTCGACGCGGCGACCATGGCGACGCGCGCTCGGCACCGAACGCCGCCAGCGCTGACGACGCACCCCCGCCGGCTCACGGACGCCGCCGGGTCGGAGCTCCATGGCCGACGCTCCATGCGCGGCCGGACGCGACCTCCGCGCTGTGCTGAAACGGCACACCTCGCGCGACGCAATTTCGCCGTTGACCGCGTCGACCGGCGATTGATACTCGCCATGACCTCGGAGCTTCCCCCGTTCGAGCCAGGAGAGCACGCATGCATTTCGATTCGCGGAAATTGCGCTGGCTCGGCTGGTGGGCGGCGGCGCTGATCGCAATCACCGCCTTTGGACGAACGGTGCCGCGCGCGTTCGCGGCCGAGCGCGACCTCAGCGAGCTCAGCCTCCAGGAGCTCATGGACGTGGAGGTGATCTCGGTGCTGCGGAAGCCCGAGCGTCGCGGGCAATCCGCGGCGGCCGTCTACGTGCTCACCGCCGACGACATGCGACGTGCGGGCGTGCTCACGATTCCCGACGCGCTTCGGCTCGTGCCCGGGGTCGAAGTGGCGAAGATCGACGCCAACAAGTGGGCCGTCGGCATCCGCGGCTTCGCGAATCGTCTGTCACGGTCCGTGCTCGTGCTGATCGACGGCCGGAGCGTCTACTCGCCACTCTTCGCCGGCACGTACTGGGAGGTGCAGGACACGCTGCTCGAGGACGTCGAGCGCATCGAGGTGGTGCGCGGTCCCGGCGGTTCGGTGTGGGGCGCGAACGCCGTGAACGGCGTCATCAACATCATCACGAAATCGGCGGAGCACACGCACGGCCTCTACGCCATGGGAGGGGGTGGCAACGAGGACCGCGGCTTCGGCGGGATCCGCTACGGCGGGCACATCGGCGAGGATTTCCACTGGCGCGTCTACGCGAAATACTTCGACCGCGACGCCGGCTTCAACGCGGCCGGCCCGCCTTCGTACGACGGCTGGCAGATGTCGCGCGAAGGGCTCCGCATCGACTGGAACCTGACGCCCCGCGACCGCTTGACGATCCTCGGCGACGTCTACGACGGCGATGCGGGACAGCAAACGCCGATCGCGATCGACGATCCACCGGGGCAGCGCACCGTGTATCGTCGGAACGACCTCTCC
This sequence comes from Polyangiaceae bacterium, assembly GCA_031400185.1. Lineage (GTDB taxonomy): Bacteria > Desulfobacterota > Binatia > UTPRO1 > UTPRO1 > UTPRO1. The sequence continues at coordinate 34,275 of JANNPN010000202.1, read as the reverse complement.
GGCGGCAGCGTGCTGGCGCGCCTCTCGCACGTCTTCAGTCCGACGTCGGAAGCGAGCCTGCAGTTCTACTACGACAACACGTTTCGCAGCGAGGCGAACTTTCGTGAGCGGCGCAACACGTACGACGTCGAGCTCCAGCACCGTGCCCAGCTACCGTGGCGGCAGGAGCTCGGGTGGGGCTTGCAGTATCGGGGCAGCGCCGGCAAGGCACCGCCGGTCGTCGAGAGCGTCGCGTTCGTGCCCCACAGCGAGCGCGACGATCTCGTCACCGGATTCGTGCAGAACGACATCGCGCTGCTATCCGACGTTCTCCGGCTGACGATCGGCGTCAAGCTCGAGCACAACGACTATAGCGGCGTCGAGTGGCAACCGAGCGGGCGCCTGATGTGGACACCCCATCCCCACCATGCCGTGTGGGCGGCGGTGTCGCGCGCAGTGCGGACACCGACACGGACGGATCAGGACCTGCGGTTCGACGTGTTCGTCCCGCCGGCCGGCGGCTTGATCCGTGTGCAGGGCGACCGCGACGTCGGCCCGGAGCACGTCATGGCGTACGAGCTCGGCTACCGCGTTCAGCCGCACGAGCGGCTCTTCCTCGACGTGGCAGCCTTCTACAACGTCTACGACGATCTCGTGGTGATCGAGCCGGGCGAACCGGAGAGCGATCCAGGCGTACCCGGCAGCCCGCTGACCACGCTGATCCAGCGCAACGGGCTCCACGGTCACGGCTACGGCCTGGAGATCGCGGCCGATGCTGCGTTGACCCAGCACTGGAGCGTCCACGCGGCGTACACGGCGATTCGCCTGCGCCTCGCGAGCGACCCGGGGCTGATCGGACCGGACCAGGACGCACCCGAGGACCAGAGTCCCCGCCATCAGGTGGCGCTGCGGTCGGCGCTCAGGCTGCCTGCGGGATTCGAGCTCGACGGCGTGCTGCGATTCGTCGACGACATCGACGTGCCCGGAGTGAGCAGCTACGTCGCCGTCGACGCGCGACTCGCCTGGTCGTTCACGACGCATCTCGAGATCTCCCTCGTCGGCCGCGATCTCGCGGAGAGCCACCACCGGGAGTTCTCGGGCGGCACCGAGGTGCAACGGAGCGTCTTCGCGCAAGTCCGCACATGGTGGTGACCTCCACTCAGACGCGCACGCGGCGAGCCTGGCTCGCCGGCGCGCTGATCGTGTGCCTCGGGCTCGTCCGACCCGACGCGCACCCGTTCGCGCAGACGCAGGCGAGCGAGTACGAGCTGAAAGCGGCCTTTCTCTACAACTTCGCGAAATTCGTCGACTGGCCGCCCGAGGCGGACGCCACGGGTCCAGTGTGCTTCGGGGTGCTCGGCACCGATCCGTTCGGCGCGACACTCGACCGATTGATCACCGGCAAGATGGTCCACGAGCGCCCGATCGTGGTCCGTCACTTTCCGACGCCGGACACCGTCCAAACGTGCCACCTCGTGTACGTAAGCGCCACAGCCGCACGCGGCTTCCCCGCCGACGCGTATGCGCGGACCGGCGTCCTGTCGGTGGGCGAGGACGACGCGTTCCTCGCCGCGGGCGGCGTGATCGCGTTCGGGATGGAGCGCAACAAGCTGCGCTTCACGGTGAACCCCGCGGCCGCGGAGCGCGCGCAGCTGAAGCTGAGCTCGCAACTCTTGAAGCTCGCCCTGCGCGTGCTGCGGGAGGGTCAGTAGCGTGCTCGGCCTGCGCGACGTCCCCATCCGCGGCAAGCTCACCTTGGTGAACCTCCTCACCAGCGGGGTCGCCGTTCTTCTCGTGTGCCTCGCCTTCTTCGCGTACGAGATGAGCGTTTTTCGGCGCAGCATGCTCGAGCAAACCGTCACGCAGGCGGACGTCATCGGATACAACGTCGCATCGGCCTTGATGTTCGCCGATCCCGCGGCTGCCCAGACGACACTCGCGGCGCTGCGCGCGGAGCCCGCGATCGAGGGCGCCGCGATCTACGACGAGCACGGCCACCGCTTCGCAGCGTGGGACAGCACGGCGACACCCGGCGTGCCCGACCTGCCCGAGCGTGTCACCGCAGCCACTGCGGCGCGGGCGTTCGGTGCAGGACGATTGCTGGTCACGCGACCGATCCTCGCCGACGACACACGCATCGGGACCGTAGCGATCGTGGCGAGCTTGAGCGGACTCCGGAGCCGCCTCGTGCGGTACGCGGGGATCGCGGCGATCGTGCTGGTGGCGGCGATGGCGGCGGCGATCGGGATCTCGTGGCAGCTGCAACGTCAGATCTCGCAACCGATTCTCGACCTCGTCGACACGACGCGCACGGTCTCCGCGAACAAGGACTACTCGTTGCGTGCGCCCGAGGCCGGACGCGACGAGATCGGGCTCCTGGTCGCGTCGTTCAACGACATGCTCGCGGCCATCCAGACACGCGACGACGACTTGAAGCAGGCCCGCGACGCTGCCGACGCCGGCAACCGCGCGAAGGACGAATTTCTCGCGGTGGTGTCGCACGAGCTCCGTACGCCGCTCACGCCGATCCTCACGTGGACGCGGCTGCTCGGGAGCAGAACGCTCGACCCGAGCAAGACGGCGCACGCGATCGAAAGCATCGAGCGGAGCGCACGCGCGCAGGCGCAGATCATCGACGACCTGCTCGACATCTCCCGCATCGTCGCGGGCAAGATCCGCCTCGACCTCCAGCAGGTCGATGTCGCGTCGGTCCTCGAGGCTGCGATCGACTCCACGCGCCCAACGGCGGATGCCAAAGGCACCCACCTCCAGCTGCTGCTCGACCCGCGCGCGGGCCAGGTCGCGGGCGACCCGGGACGTTTGCAACAGGTCTTCTGGAACCTGCTGACGAACGCGATCAAGTTCACGCCGAAGGGCGGACGGGTGCAGGTCCAGCTGCGCCGCATCAACTCGCACGTGGAGGTGTCTGTCAGCGATTCCGGCCAGGGGATCGCTCCGGAGTTCCTGGCGCACGTCTTCGAGCGCTTCCGACAGGCCGACAGCAGCTCGCGTCGGGCATACGGCGGTCTCGGCCTCGGTCTGGCGATCGTCCGCCAGCTGGTCGAGCTCCACGGCGGCACCGTACGGGCCGACAGTCCGGGCGAGGGCCTCGGCGCCACTTTCACGGTGGAGCTGCCGTTATCCTTGCTGCGATCGCAGCCGCACCCCGACCGCGCCCACCCGACCACGTCGTCGTCGATTCCGTTCGCGCCGTCCCCCGAGGTGCTCCACGGGGTGCGGGTCCTGGTGGTCGATGACGAGCCGGACTCCCTGGAGACGATCCGCACCGTGCTCGAGATGTCCGGCGCCGACGTCCGGAGCGCGTCCTCCGCGCCCGCCGCGCTCGCGACGCTCGAAACCTGGCTCCCCGACGTGCTGGTCTCGGATATCGGCATGCCGGGAGAGGACGGCTACAGCTTGATCCGCCGATTGCGGCTGCTGCCCGCGGCGCGGGGCGGTGCAGTGCCGGCGCTCGCGCTCACGGCGTACGCCCGTGTCGAGGACCGCTTGCGCGTGCTCGAGGCCGGATTTCAGATGCACGTGCCGAAGCCGATCGAGCCAGCCGAGCTCGTCGCGCTGGTGACGAGCCTCACGGATTGGCAGACCCGCCGGCCGCCGGCGTGATCGTCGCCGCCGCCGGTTCCTTGACCGGCCGCGGGCCCGTGTGAAACGAGGCGGGCGATGAAAGGAGCCGCGCATGCGACTGGGGATCGTCGTCGGGATCAGCGCTCTCGTCATGCTCGTCGGCACCGCGTCCGCGCGCGGCGCCGACGGCGGCGGATGTGAAGCACGAGACGTCGCGAAGCTGCTGCGGGTATGCCGGCTGGAGCCGCCGCTGGCGCGGCAGCCGATCGACCCGAAGGTCTGGTGCTGCTTCACGATTCTCGGGGTGGCCGGCATCGCCGCATGGGCCGTCGCCAAGACCGTCGAGATCTGCGGGCGGCCCGCGATCGAGAGGCTCCTCGTCGCTCGTGAGCTCGCGAAGAGCGCCGGTAAAGAAGGCATCGACAACGCCACGGCGGCGACGCTCGCTGCCGAGATCCGCAATCTCGTAAACCACCCGAAGTGACCGCGCACCACGAGATCGAGCTCAAGCGGCTCCTGGGCGGCGCCGGTGCCGCCGACCGACTCGTCGACGCACTCGGCGGCCGTCCGGCGCGCGATGTGATGCAGGTGAACCACGCGCTCGACACCGCCGACGGCGCGCTTCGGCGTGCGCGCCTCTCGCTGCGGCTCCGGACCGAGAACGGCGATGCCTACCTCACGGCCAAAGGACCGACGCAGGCGGTCACTCGCAGCACTGGCTCCAAGGTGGAGGCCGAAACCGCCATCCCTCCGAGCCTCGCCGGGAGGATCCTCGCCGGAAGTGCGGACGGTCTCGCCGCGCTCCGCCGCCGGCTCCCTGCCACGCCCTACGCCGAGCTCTTCGCCGCGATCGACGCGGCTCGGGGAGAACGCGCGGTCCGGCCGGTGGGACACTACGAGAACCGCCGCCGCTCGATGCGCGTACGCCTGCCGAGTGGGCGGCGCGTCGTCGTCGAGGTCGATCGGACGTGGTTTCCGGGGGGACGCGTCGACGACGAGGTAGAGATCGAGCTCCCGAGCACACGCGCGGCCGCCGCGGTCGAGCGCTGGCTCGACGGCGTGCTCCGGACAGCCGGGATCCGAGCGAAGACGTCCACGGCGAAGATCGCCCGCTTCTACGCGAGCCCGCGAGCGCGACGGTGAAGCCCACCGACTTCTTCGTCGGCGTCCTCGATTTCTTCGCCGCCTTGTTGCCGGGCGCGATCGCCACCTGGCTCCTGCTCGCCTACGTCGACCCGCGCGACTTCAGTCACGGCGGCGTGCGGCTCGACGGCGAGGTCGCGGGCGGGCTCGCCTACCTCCTCGTCTCGTACATCCTCGGACACTTCGCGTTCGCCGTCGGCGCACTCCTCGATCCGACGTACGACCGTTGGCGGAAGCGCAAGCACCCGCAGACAACCGACTTCACGTACACGGCCGCCGACAGCATCCGCGGCGACGCGTTCCCGCAGCTCGGCGCGAGCGAAGGCACGGGCGCGCTCTCGACCCTCCAATGGGCGCGCGCGTACATCCTGGTCCACGCCGACACGGCGCGGACCGAGATCGACATGCTCGAGGCGAACTCGAAGTTCTTCCGCACGCTGGTGGTGGTCTTCGGTTTCGCGAGCGCGCACTTCTTGCTCCGGCAGCAGGATCTGCTGCTCGCGGCGGCGGCGGCGACCGCCGCGCTCCTGTCGTTCTGGCGCTACTGCGACCAGCGCTGGAAGATGACGCGGCTCACCTATCTCACCACCGTCGTGCTGAACGCGGCGAAGCCCGCGTCGCAGCGCTGACGCCGTCCCGACTCGTCAGCGCCGAAACCGCACCTCCGCCGGCATCACGAACGCCGTCGGCCCCGGAAGCCCGGCCGCGGCGTTGACCGCCGCGCTGGCCCGCGGGAGGCAGAACGTGCCGACCAACGTCGGGCGCGCGACGCCGTCGACGGGCGGGTCGGCCCGTCCCACGCGAACGATCGGATCGAGGAAGCACGCGCGGTCGCGGGCCACGCAGTCATCGCCGCGAGCAGCCGGCCTTCGGCCCGACAGCGCCCGAAGAGCTCCGTGCCGCCGAACGGATGCGGAATGTTCGCCGCCCGCGCGGGTCACTGCACGGCGAAGACACCGACCGCGTCGTCGTCGAACCCGGCGACGTAGACGTGCGCGCCGTCCGGGCTGATCGCGAGGGCCGCCGCCGAGCGCAAACCGTCGACGCCGCCGATGCCGTCGAAGGCCGCGGCGCGGAATTGCAGCGCGCCGGTGCTCGGGTCGCGGACGAAGACGGCGACGGCGTCGTCCTGCTCGGCCGTCGTGAACACCGCGCCACCGTTCGGCGCGACGACGACGTGGCCGACGCCGCCGAGACCGTCGATGGCACCGCCGTCTTGCAGGACGGTTTCAAAGGTCAAGGCGCCGGTCGCGCCGTCGCGAAGGAACGTCGTGAGCGACGACGTCGTGCCCGCGGCTCCGTAGAGATGCTTGCCGTCGCCACTCACGGCGATCCCGCTCACGCCGAAGAGGCCGGACACGTCGTTCACGCCGTCCTTCTCGACGTCGACGAAGGTGAGCGCGCCGGTGCCGGCATTCCGAGCGAAGACGGCGATCGCCCGGTCGCCGTTGCCAGCGACGTAGAGCTGCACCCCGCCCGGCGCGAAGGCGAGCCCGATCGCGCCGTCGATCCCGTCGACTCCCCCTTCGCCGTCCTGCACACGGCCGACGTACGTGAGCGCACCCGTCGTGGCGTTCCGCGTGAAGATCGCGACCGCGTCGTCGCCGAGCCCCGCCGCGTACACGTGCGCACCGTCCGGCGACACCACGACGTCGCGCGCGAGCGCCAGGCCGTCGACGCCGGCGGCACCGTCGATCTCGGCTTCGCCGAAGGTGAGCGCACCGCTCGTCGCGTTCCTGGCGAAGACCGCGACGGCGCCGTCGATCGACGCTGTGTAGACGTGCTTCCCGTCCGGGCTCACGGTCACCGCGACCACGAAGCTGATGCCCGTGACGCCGCCGACGCCGTTCACCTCCTGCTCGACGAAGGTGAGCGCGCCGGTCGTCGCGTTCCGCGCGAAGACCGCGAGGGTGCCGTCGAGCTCGCCGCCGACGTACACGTGCTTCCCGTCCGGGCTCACGGCGACCGAGAACGGGTCGCGGATGCCGTCGACGCCGTTCTTCCCGTCGACCACGGCCTCCACGAACTGGATGGGGCTGCCGGTGCACGAGGGCGGGAAGCTCACGAGCCCCTGGACCCCGGCGCGATCGACGCAGGTCGCCGCGTAGGTCGCGGCGCAGCGATGGCAGCGCGCCAGGTCGTCGAAGCTCGCAATGGTCCCCCCGCAGGACGCGCCGCCGGGGACGGTGAACGCCGGGCAGTCGCTCGTCGCGCCGAGCGCGGCGAGGTCGACGAGCGCCGGACCGTCGCACCGCCCGTCCGCGGGCGCGCGGTCCCCGCGACCACCGCACGCCTTGCAGACGGCGTCGGCCTGCTTGGCCGTGGCTTTGGCGATCGCCGCGGCGGCCTTCGCGTTCCCGGGAACCGGACACGGGCCGGCGACCTTCCCGTTCGCGACGGCCTGCCAGCACGTGTGCTGCGCTTTGGAGATCGCCGCGAAGAGCGCCCCGCTGCTGCGGCCGATCGCGCGCTGGCATTTGACGATCGCCTTGTCGGGGCTCGGCACGAGGAAGGCGCCCCAGGCGAGGTCTGCGGTGTCATCGACGGCGCGATCGGCGACGCAGCGGAGGCACGGACCGACGTCGGCGCAGCCCGAGATCGTCTGCCCGCAGGACCGGCCGGCGTAGTCGGGGCACCGCGACGGGAACCCGATCGTGCTCGGCGCGTCGTCGGCGTCTGGCCCGGTGTCGGCGAGGTCGCAGACCTTGTTCTTGCCGCCGCACGCCTTCGCGACGAGCTGGTCGAGCTTGGCCGCGGCTTTCGCGACGGCGGCGGTCACCGTCGCGTCGGGGCAGGCGGCGACCTTGCCCTTCACGACGGCCTCCTCGCAGCGCTGGCGCGCGGCGTACGTCAGCCGGGCATAGGCGCCCGAAGCTTTGAGCACCCCGAGCCGGCATTTGCCGAGCTCGGCGTGGGCAGGGGAAACGAGCGCTCCGAGAACGAGAGCGGCGAGGACGAGGGCGGCGGCGGATGGGCGCATGCCGCTGCTCTATGCGAGCCCCGCCGATCGGGTCCTTAGCGAACGGTAAGATTTCGGTAAGGGCCGGCGCCTGGGTCCGAGCCGGCTACCCGCCGACGAGCGGATCGGATCCGCGCATGCCCGGAGGCGTCGCGGCGGCCGGCGGCAGGGCGCGAACCGCCGGCGCAGCGACGTGCTGCCGCGCGACGCGACGAACGAGCGCGGTGCGGACGGCGTCGACGATCTGGCGGGGCGTGAACGGCTTCGGCACCACGACGTTCGCGCGGATCTCGCCGCGCGGGGCGCCGCCGTGTCGCGCGATCGCAGAGACCTGGATGACGGCCATCGCCGCACGCACCGGGTCGCGGCGGAGCCACTGCATGACGGCGTCGCAGTGTCCCGGGGTCGCGAGGTCGAGTACGACCGCCTCGGGACTCTCCCGCTGCAGGATCGACCCGGCGTGCCGCATGTCGTTCGCGACGAGCGGGCGGAGGCCGACACCCGAGAGACAACGCGCGATCATGGTCGCGATGTCGATCCGATCGGCGATGATGAGGACGCTCGCGGGCATCAGCGCGTGATTGAGCAAGGACGGCGCCGTGCGACGCGGGCGGGGGCGGCGCAGCGCACACGGGCCCGGATCGCGCGCCAGCTCCGCGACTTGCAGCCGGCGTGTCATGCGGGTCGCCTCATGATGGCCGCTGGCCGAGCGAAGCCCGCGCGGGCTTGCAGGCATGCACGCCGTCCGGTCGAGTCGTGCAATCACGCCGAGATGCGACTAGGGTGCGGATCGGATGAACCCTGATCGCGGCGCGCAGTTCGACGTCGCTCCGCCGATCGGATCCCGCCCGGCAGGCCGTGCGTCCCGAAGCGCCGAGCCGCGATCTCGCCGGCTCCTCCGCTTCCTCGCGGACCGCGAGGAGATCTTCGGGCCGATGCCGCAACGCGCGCGGTCGCCCGCAGGGAACGCGTTTCCTGTTGTGACCTCCCGAGCCCGCCGGTCCGGCCCTGGAGCGCGCTCGCGTGCGCCGCACCGGGCGATGTGCAAGGAATCGCCGTCATGACGCTCGTCCGTGGGCTCGTGACCTTGGCGCTCGTCGCGGCGGTCGCGACCGTGGGTCACGCCGCCGGCGCTCCGCACGGCCCGACGCCGGCACCTGCCGGCATCGAGTTCGCGCCGCAGGGAAGCGTGAAGGGCGTCCGGCAGGCGACGGCGCGCTTCCCCGACGTGATGGTCGCCCTCGGCGACCCGCGCGCGCCGTCCGACCCGTTCACCGTCGACTGCGGCGGCGCGGGCTCGTCGCGCTGGGTCGACGGCCGCACGTGGTCGTACGACTTCGCGCAGGACCTGCCCGCGGGGCTGCGCTGCCGCTTCACCCTCCGCGACGACGTGCGCGCGCTCGACGGGACGGCGGTCGCACCCGGCCAGGTGTTCGCGTTCGACACCGGCGGCCCGGCGATCCGCGATACGGCGCCGTACGAGGGCTCGCGCTCGCTCGAGGAGGACCAGGCGTTCATCCTGGCGCTCGACGCCGAGATCGATCCGGCGTCGATCTCCGAGCACGTCGGCTTCGAGGTGGCCGGCATTCCCGAGCGCGTCGGGGCGCGGGTCGTGACCGGCCCGGAGCGCGACGCCATTCTGAAGACGACGCCGAGCTTCGCAGAGAAGCCGCACGTCGTCGTGCAGGCGGCGCAGGCGTTCCCGAACGGCGCGCGGGTCACGCTGGTCTGGGGCGCGGGCGTGCGGACCGCGTCAGGGGTCGCGACGACCACCGACCAGCGCGTCGCGTTCCAGACGCGGAACGCCTTCACGGTGACCTTCGGCTGCATCCGCGAGCGGAGCGGCGCCGCCTGCAATCCGATCGGCTCGATGCGGTTCGACTTCTCGGCGCCGGTGCCGCGCCTCGCGGCGGAAGCGATCGCGGTGATCGCTCCCGACGGCACGCACCGGCCGCACGCCGACGACAATCCCGACGCGAACCTCGTCGGCTTCGTCTCGTTCCCGGGACCGTTTCCCGAGACCACGACGTTCCGGGTCGAGCTGCCGGCCGACCTCCGCGACGAGAGCGGGCGCACGCCGGTGAACGCCGGCCGCTACCCTCTGACGGTGACGACCGGCGAGCTGCCGCCGCTCGCCAAGTTCAACGCGCGCTTCGGCATCGTCGAGTCGAACGCCGGCGCGACGCTGCCGGTCACGCTCCGCAACCTCGAGCCCGACGCGCGGGCGCGCGTCCACGCGGTCGGCGTCGGCGGCACCGTGATGCGCATTCCGCCAGAGCGCGAGACCGACATCCTGCCGTGGCTCCGGCGCGTGGGCGTGGCCAAACGCGAGGTGTCGGTCTTCGCGCCGGCACAGCCGGTGAAGCGCGGCAAGCCCGCCAAGAACGCGCCCCCCGCCGCGCCCGAGCCGACCGCCGTCCCGAAGACCCTCAAGAGCTTCACGCTGCCGAAACCCGGCGGCGAGCGCGCCTTCGAGGTCGTCGGCATCCCGTTCGAGCAGCCCGGCCTGTACATCCTCGAGCTCGAGAGCGCGCGCCTCGGCGCGGCGCTGCTCGAGAAGCCGCGGCCGATGTACGTCCCGACCGCCGCGCTCGTCACGAACCTGTCGGTGCATTTCAAATGGGGCGCCGAGCAATCGGTCGTCTGGGTGACGACGCTCGACGCGGCGAAACCGGTCGCGGGCGCCGCGGTCACGATCCGCGACTGCAACGGCGCCGCGATCCGTGCGGCGACGACCGACGGCGACGGTCTCGCGCGCATCGCCGACTTGCCCGCGCTCCGCACGCTCCCGACCTGCTACGCGGAGGGTCTCCCCGAGGTCGACCCGTTCGACGGCGCGCAGACGCTGGCCCTCCGCGAGCTCTACGACGGGCTGCTCGTCACGGCGCGGAGCGGCGACGACGTGAGCTTCGTGCACTCGAGCTGGGACGACGGCATCGAGCCCTGGCGCTACCAGCTCCCCGACGTCGACGAGGACGGCGGCGCCGCGGCCCATACGGTCCTCGATCGGCCGCTCTTCCGCGCCGGCGAGACGGCGCACATGAAGCACCTCTTTCGCACGAAGCGTCTCCGCGGCTTCGGCACCGCCGCGCCGAGCGATCTCCCGACGACCCTCTCGATCGTCCACGTCGGAACCGACGAGCACTTCGAGCAACCGCTCGCGTTCGACGCGACCGGCGTCGCCGAGAGCACGTGGCAGATCCCGCCCGAGGCGAAGCTCGGCTACTACGAGGTGCACTTCCTGAGCGCGGCGACGGCGACGGCACGCGCCGAGAGCGCGGCCGCCGGCGGCGAGGGAGAAGAGGAGGAGTACGACAGCTCCTACGAAAACACCGGCGACTGGATTGCCGCGAGCTTCCGCGTCGAGGAGTTCCGCGTCCCGCTGATGAAGGGCGTCCTGCAGCTTCCCGCGACGCCGCTCGTGCAGGCGGCGTCGGTGCCGGTCGACCTCGCGGTGCAGTATCTCGCGGGCGGCGGCGCGGGCGGTCTCCCGGTCGTCGTGCGCGCGCAGCTCGCGCCGCACACGCCCGATCCGCCCGAGGACTTCGAGGAGTTCCTGATCGCGAACGGCGCGGTCAGCGCAGGCACCGTCCGCCACGGCGACGCGGCCGAGCCCTACGAGGACCCGAGCACGCCGAAGATCCACCAGCGCCTCGCGGTGACGCTCGACCCGGCCGGCACCGGACGCGCGACCATCACCGACCTGAAGCCGGCGACGACGCCCGTGACGCTCCGGACCGAGCTCGAGTTCCGCGACCCGACCGGCCAGGTGCAGACGGTGTCGTCGCGCGTCCCGATCTGGCCCTCGACCCGGCTCGTCGCGATCGCGCCCGACCGCGCGAACCGCACGAAAGAGACCGTTGGCGCGCGGATCGGCGTCGTCGACCTCGCGGGCAAGCCGGTCGCCGACGCGGCCGTCCAGCTCGACGCGTTCTCGCGGAAGGTCTTCTCGCACCGGACGCGGGTCGTCGGCGGTTTCTACGCGTACGACAGCGTCACCGAGACGAAGCGACTCGGCACCGTGTGCCAGGGGAAGACCGACGCGCACGGGATGCTGCGCTGCGAGGGCCACGTCGGCGTGAGCGGCAGCGTGGTGCTGGAGGCGTCGGCGACCGACGAGGCCGGCCGGCGCTCGGCCGCGAACGACGAGGTGTACGTCGCGGGCGACGACGAGTCGTGGTTCGGCGGCTCCGACAGCGACCGCATGGACGTGCTGCCCGAGCGCCGCCACTACGAGCCCGGCGAGACCGCGCGTCTGCAAGTCCGCATGCCCTTCCGCGCCGCGACCGCGCTGGTCACGACCGAACGCGAGGGCGTGGTCGATGCGCGGGTCGTCGCGCTCGCCGGTACCGATCCGACGATCGACGTGCCGATCCAAGCGGCGTGGGCGCCGAACGTGTACGTGTCGGTGCTGGCGCTCCGCGGGCGCGCGGACGACGTGCAGCCGACGGCACTCGTCGACCTCGGCCGGCCGACGTTCAAGCTCGGCATCACCGAGCTGCAGGTCGGATGGCTCGCGCACCGGTTGAAGGTACGGGTCGCGGCGGAGCATCCGGTCTACCGCGTCCGCGAGAAGGCGGAGGTGAAGATCGCCGTCCGGACCGCCGACGGCACACCGCTGCCGCCCGGCGGCGAGGTCGCGCTCGCCGCCGTCGACGCGGGGCTCCTCGAGCTCGCGCCGAACGAGAGCTGGAAGCTCCTCGACGCGATGATGGGCCGGCGCGCGTACGGCGTCACGACCGCGACCGCGCAGATGCAGGTCGTCGGCAAGCGCCACTATGGGTTGAAGGCGCTCCCGATCGGCGGTGGCGGCGGGCGGAGTGCCACCCGCGAGCTCTTCGACACGCTCTTGCTCTGGAAGGGGCGGGTCGCGCTCGACGCCAACGGCCGGGCGACGGTCGAGGTCCCGCTGAACGACTCGCTCACGAGCTTCCGCATCGTCGCCGTCGCAACGAGCGGCCTCGACCGCTACGGCACCGGCGCGACCGCGATCCGCGCGACCCAGGACGTCATGGTGCTGCCGGGCCTGGCGCCGCTCGTGCGCGAGGGCGACCGCTTCCGCGCCGACTTCACCGCGCGCAACACGACCGATCACCCGATCGAGCTGACGCTCGCCGGCACCGTCGAAGGGCTCCCGGCGCCGCTCGGGTCGCGGACGGTCACGCTCGCGGCGGGCGGGTCGGAGGTGGTCGGCTGGAACGTGACGGTTCCGGTCGGCGTCGAGCGGCTCGTCTACACCATGACCGCGACGACGACGGACGCGGGCGCAAAGGTCACGGACGCGAAACCCGCGGACGAGGTACGCGCCGTCCAGCAGGTACGGCCGGCGGTGCCCGTGCGAACGCTGCACGCGACCCTCGTGCAGCTCGATCCGAACGGCACGCGCCACCCGGTCGCGCGTCCGGCCGACGCGCTTCCCGGTCGCGGCGAGGTGCGGGTCGCGGTCGCGCCGAGCCTCGCCGCCGGGCTCGACGGCGTCCGCGAGGCGATGCGCCGCTATCCGTACCGCTGCCTCGAGCAGCGCGTCTCGCGCGCGATCGCGCTGCACGACGACGCGCTCTGGCGCGAGGTCACGAGCGCGCTCCCGTCCTACGTCGACGCGAACGGCCTCCTCAAGTACTTCCCGACGAGCGACGAGGGCAGCGAGGTGCTGACGGCGTACGTGCTCTCGGTCGCGACCGCGGCCGGCCGCGAGCTCCCGGAGCGCGCGCGCGCCGGGATGGAGGACGCGCTCCGCCGCTTCGTCGCCGGCGCGCTCACGACCGACCCGCCGCTCAAGACGGCGGACCTGGCCCTCCGGAAGATCGCGGCGCTGGAGGCCTTGTCGCGGACCGGCGCGGTGGAGCCGGCGCTCTTGAGCACCATCACGCCCGAGCCGGCGCTCTGGCCGACGTCGGCGCTGATCGACTGGTGGAGCCTGTTGCATCGGATCGCGAACCGCCCCAACCCCGCGCACCTCGCCGACGTCGAGCAGCAGCTCCGCACGCGGCTCCGGGTCGGCGGCACGAGCCTCGCCTTCTCGACGGAGGACGGCGACCGGCTCTTCTGGTTGATGAGCGATCCCGACGTGAACGCGGTGCGGCTCGTGCTGGCGCTCCTCGAGCACGACGTCTGGCGCGACGAGCTGCCGCGCCTCGTGACCGGCGCGCTCGGACGGCAGCAGAAGGGCGCCTGGTCGACGACGGTCGCGAACGCCTGGGGCACGCTCGCGATCGACCGCTTCGCGCAGGCGTTCGAGACGACCCCGGTCACGGGCACGACGACCGCGACGCTCGCGGGCGAGGCGCGCACGGTCGACTGGAGCACGTCGGCAGCCGGCACCAGCGTGTCGCTGCCGTGGCCGAGCGCCGGAAGCGCCGACCTCACCCTGATGCAGGAGGGCAGCGGCCGCCCCTGGGCGACGATCCAGACCCGCGCCGCGCTGCCGCTGCAGGAGCCGCTCGTCGCCGGCTATCGCATCACCAGGACGGTGACGCCCGTCACGGCGAAGACGGCCGGAAAGACGAGCCGCGACGACGTGCTCCGCGTCCGCCTCGACGTCGACGCCGACCGCGACATGACGTGGGTCGTCGTCGACGACCCGATCCCCGCGGGCGCCACGCACGTCGGCACCGGCCTCGGCGGCGACTCGGCGATGCTCGCGTCCGGCGAGAAAGCCCCCGAGGGCGTGACGCCGGTCTTCATCGAACGCGCCTTCGACGGCTTCCGCGCGTACTTCGACTTCGTGCCGAAGGGACGCTTCAGCGTCGAGTACACGCTCCGGCCGAGCCAGGCGGGGAGCTTCGCGCTGCCACCGACGCGGGTCGAAGCGCTCTACGCGCCCGACGTCTTCGGCGAGATCCCGAACGCGAAGGTCGAGGTCGGGCCGTGAGCCTGCGCAGTGCGGGCGGCCCCGCGAGCATCAGGAACCGCATCGCCGCCGCCGGCGCCGTCGTCCTGATGCTCGCCGCGCTCGGGGCGTGGCTCGTGGTCGCCGCGACGCCGGTCTCGTCCTTCGACGCCGTCCACGCGCGGCATGCGCCTTCCGACGTGCCACTCCTCGATCGGCACGGCGCGGTGCTCCACGAGATCCGCACCGACCCGCACGAGCGCCGCCTCGCGTGGACCGCGCTCGCCGACGTGTCGCCGGCGCTCCTCCGCGCCGTCGTCGCGGCGGAGGACCGCCGCTTCCGCTCGCATCCCGGCGTCGACGTGCGCGCGCTCGCCGGCGCCCTGCTCGGCCGGGCGCGCGGCGGGCCGGCGCGCGGCGCGAGCACCATCACGATGCAGCTCGCGGCCTCGTTGGATCCTGCGCTCGCCGCGCGGCCACAGGGCCGGACGCTCCGCCAGAAAATCCGTCAGATGCGAACCGCGCTGGCCCTCGAGCGCGCGTGGTCGAAAGACGAGATCCTGGAAGCGTATCTCAACCGCGTCGCCTTCCGCGGCGAGCTCCGCGGGGTCGGCGCCGCAGCGGCGTTCGTATTCGGGAAATCGCCGCATGGTCTCGACGCCGGCGAGGCGCTCGTGCTGGCGGCGCTGGTGCAGCGCCCGAACGCCGATGCGGCGAGCATCGCGCGGCGTGCCCGCGCGCTCGCCGACCGGCGTACCCACGCGCTCGGCCCCCGGCGCGCCCGCGCGCTCGCCGCGGCGAGCGGCGGCGACGACGTCGACGACGGCACGCTCGCGACCGCCGTGGCGCGCCTCGACGACACCCGCCGCCGCGCCGGCTACACCGACCTGGCGCCGCACCTCGCGCGCCGTCTCCTCGCCGGGCGCACCACGCCGCTCGTCGCGACGCTCGACGCCCGGACGCAGCGTTTCGCGCGCGACGCGCTCGGGCGCGCGCTCGCGGCGCTCCGCGGCCGGAACGTCGAAGACGGCGCCGTGCTCGTCGTCGACAACGCGAGCGGCGACGTGCTCGCGTGGGTCGGCGGCAGCGGCGCGCTCTCGCGGGCGCGCTTCGTCGACACCGTCCGCGCCCGCCGCCAACCCGGCTCGACGCTGAAGCCGTTCCTCTACGGGCTCGCCTTCGAGCGCCGTCTGCTGACCCCCGCGTCGCTCGTCGAGGACACGCCGCTGGTGCTCGCCGTCGCGGGCGGGCTCTACCGGCCGCGCGACTACGACACGCAGTTCCGCGGGCTCGTGAGCGCGCGGACGGCGCTCGCGTCGTCGCTGAACGTGCCCGCCGTCCGCACGCTCGGGCTCGTCGGCGGTGACGCGTTCGTGGCGCTGCTCCACGACCTCGGCTTCGCGGCCGTGACCGAGGGCGGCGAGTACTACGGCCCGGCGCTGGCACTCGGCGGCGCCGACGTCACGCTCCTCGAGCTCGTCGGCGCCTATCGCGCGCTCGCGAACGGCGGCGCGTGGTCGCCGCTCCGCGTGACGTTCGACGCCGGCGCGCCGACGCCGCTGCGGCGCATCTTCTCCGCGGCGACCGCCTATCAAGTGACCGACGTGCTCGCCGACCGCGATGGGAGGAGCACGACGTTCGGCCTCGAGAGCGCGCTCGCGACCCGCTTCTTCACCGCCGTGAAGACCGGCACCAGCAAGGAGATGCGCGACAACTGGTGCCTCGGCTTCTCGGCGCGCTACACGGTCGGCGTCTGGGTCGGGAACGCGTCGGGCGCGCCGATGCACGACGTGAGCGGGGTCGCGGGCGCGGCGCCGGTCTGGCTCGAGGTGATGAATTGGCTCCACCGGGAGACGCCGAGCGCGCCGCCGCCGCCGCCCATCGAGCTCGCCGCCGCAACGGTCTCGTTTCCCGGCGGCGTCGAGCCCGCGCGCGCCGACTGGTTCCAACCGGGCACCGAGCCGTCGGTGCGACGACTGGCAGACGGTACGCCGCGCATCGTGGCACCCGTCGACGGCACGATCGTGGCGCTCGATCCGGACATCCCGCACGACCGCCAGCGCGTACCGCTGGAAGTCGCCGGAGGTGTGCCAGGCGTTCGGTGGCGCGTCGACGACACCGACCTCGGACCCGCCGACGGCCTCACGCTCTGGGAGCCGACAGGCGGAACGCATATCGTAGCTCTCGTCGACGCCCAGCTGCGCGTGCTCGCGGCCGCAACCGTCGAGGTACGCGGACGGTTGCGCTAGCGGCGTGGCCGGCCGAGCGCCCGCGACTCGCCACTCGTAGCGCTGCGCCGCGTTCGCCAGCGCGTGCCACTCGGGGTCGCGGGTCCGACGCGAGGGATCTACTGCGCGTCGACGATATCGACCTCGGTCCGGCGAACGGGCCCACGCTATGGGAGCCGACGGGCGGCATGCATACGGTGGCGCTCGTCGACGAGGGGCTTCGCGCGCTCGCCGCGGCAACCGCGGACCTTCTACCGCGACCGACGCACCGACAAGGCGCGCAAACCATTCTGCGGCGGAGTATTCCCCGCACGACCCGGGTGTTGCGCCTACTCCGGCTGCCCCGTGCACGTCGGCGGCCCGCAGCGTCCCGGGAGCGGCCCGCCGCAGCAGCTCTGCAGATAGCAGCGCTCGCCCGGCGTCGTGCAATCGACGCTCGACGAGCACGGTTGCGCGCTGTTGCAGTCGAAGTTGTTGACGCAGAGCCCGCCGCCTTCCGCCGCCTGGAAGCACCCGCAATCGCCCGGGAAGAGCGTGCTGCAGTCGAACGTGTAGGTCGAGCACATCTGGGGGGCGCAGCTTTGCGGCTCGCTGTGACAGAGCGGATCGCAGCCGTCGGCGGCGATGACGTTCCCGTCGTCGCATTCCTCGCCAGTCGAGATGACGGCGTTCCCACAGCCCGTCGGCGTGCAGTTGGAATCGCATCCGTCACCGTCGACGACGTTGCCGTCGTCGCACTTCTCGCCGAACGAGATCTTGCTGTCACCGCACCGGCCCTCCGGCGCCGCGGCATCGATCACGGCGGCGGTTGCACGCGCGGCGATCCGCGGGGCGCAGACGCCGAGGCCGGCAAGATTGGACGCGCAGGAGTCGAGCTGCGCGAGCGCAGCATTGTTGCACGCGGCGGTCACGAGCGCGGCGGCCGCCGCACGAACCTTCGCGCGCTGACGCTTCACGTCGGCGTCTTTGCACTTGGGGGTCCTCTCCGAGAGGATCACCTTGAACTGGTCGACGTTCCGCTGGCACTTGGCGACGTCGCGCAGATCACCGGCGAGCATCATGCTGATGCCGTCGCCGAGCGTGTTCTGACACTGCTTCACCGCGGCCGGCAGCCCGGCGCCCGGACCGCTGTTGCCGAAGCTGCGATTGACCGCCTGCACGCCCGCGGCGGCAGCCTGGCAGAGCGTGCAGTTGGTGAGCGCGCTCCACGCGCCGCAGATGCCGTCGAGCGCCGCCGGGGCGGTGTCGCAATGGCGGTCGCGTTGGCACGGATCGCCCACCATGCCGGCGGAGCAGGTCCCGACCGGAATGGCGTCGCAGGGCGCGGGACATGACCGATAGCCGAGCGTCGACGGCGAGAGGCCGCTCGCGGCACAATCGTCTTCGACGGCGCTCTGCAGCGCGGCTGCGGCAGCCGCGACGAGCCCGCCGGGATCGGAGGTCGGCGTGACCGTCGCGCACGATCCGCTCGGCAGCTCGCCCGCCATCACACGGCGATGGCACGACCGCAACGCGTCGTACGTCGCCTGTGTCACCGCGCCGGTCGCCTCTTGGAGCGCCACGCGACATTCGCGTTGTCGACGGTACGGACCCGAGCGCCCACCGATGGGATCGATCGCAATCGTGCGCGGCTCGACGCTGTCGTCAGGGAGCTCCTCCTGGGTCGGACAATAGATCGAGGGCTGCAGGCAGTTGATCGCGGAGGTCGGCACCGGCACCGGCTGCACCTTGGTCTGGATGCTGATCGGCGAGAGGTTGGGCGCGATCTCATCCAGCTTGCTTCCCTTGCAGAACGCCCCCTCGCGACAACACGCGCGCAGCAGCGCCGGCTTCTTCAAGCAGGTCTCGCCGACGGCGGCATCCTCGCAGGACCGCAGGCTGCCGTCGCCGGTGAGCACCGGACAGGTCCCGCCGGGGCAGTCGGTGCCCGACAGGCAGCCTTTGCCGTTGTTGACGCCACCAGAGCACTTACCCTTCTGCTGGGTAATGCGCGCCTCGATCGTGCACGACGGTCCGACGACAGCGGCATTCCCGCAGACCTTCTTGGGGCGCTCGCCGCAGACACCGTCACCGCCGTTGACGTCGCACTGGGTGTCGTTCAGGCACTCGATGCCGAGGGTCCCGCCGTCGCCCGGCAGGATCTCGGGCTCCGTGCAGAACCTCTTGCACGTGACGTTGGTCCCGCCGTCACCGCCGTCACCGTTGCCCCAGCTGCCCGGAATCCGGCGCAAGAAGTCGACGGCGGTCTCGTTGGCTTGCACGGTGAGCGTGCACGATTGGGTGATGGGCACGGCCAGGGGATTGGTGGCGTCGACCACCTTGAACACGACCTCGTCCTGCGAGCCGAACCCGGCGGCCCCGGTGAGCTCGATCTCTCGGCAGTATTCGCCGAGGTCGGCGAGTGCTGACGGTGGGAGAAGCACCGCCGTCGGCGCGATGCCGAACGCGACGAAGAAGAGTGAGCACGCGAAGCGACGACTACAGAACCAATAGACGGAGCGAGTCGACATGGCAGCCCTCCTTTGTCGCAAACACCAAGCGCCACGTCGTCGCTGCCACGCGCGTTGCTTTCGTGTCAACGAAAAAGGAGCCGCGCGGCATGTCAGCCGCAATTGCATCACGCCATGCGACAAGGGTGATGCAAACTGGAGCAGTAAAATAGACGTCGGAGTCACTTTGCTGCGTATCCATTTTTTTATTGACCGAGTGAAACCGACGGCGCTAGGGAACCGGCTGCACTTCTGAGATTCCGCGACAGCGCGAGTCACCGCGAGCGAAGCAGCCTGGCACGGTGCGCTCATAGTCCGCGACCGCGCCGATCACGTAACGACTGCACTGCGTCGAAAGGGAGGTCGTCCATGAGCCCGCGAACCCGAAATGCGCCGTTGGCCGCGCAGCAGCGTCGTTCGCTGCTCGCGCTCGGCGCTCTCTCCGCGACGATCCTCTTTGGCGCACACGCCCACGCGGGAGACGTCCAGAAGGCGCTGGTCGGCCGCGGCGTCATCGGCGGCGCGCTCTGCGTCTTGACCGGTGGCGACGGAGGGATCGAGACCACCGCGGCAGGCGACGATGTGAGGGGCAGCAGCACCATCATCGCCGGCGACGACGGCATCTGCCAGAGCGCAGCGGTTCTGACGGATTCCCAGAACATTCCGGTCGGCCAAGGGCAACCATTCCAGGGCGTCGTTCGCACCGGAGTGGACGGCATCTGCGACGACGCCATCGTACCCGGCGGCGACGATGGCCTCGTGATCCCGCAGGGTCGCGGGCGCGCGTTGATGGTGGCCATCCGGCCCGGCCTCGACAACATCCTCCAATCGGCCGCGACGCCGGACGACATCTCGACCGCTGTAATCTGCCCAGGTCTCGACAGCTCGCTCGAGAGCAGCACGGACCCCGCCGACCAAAACATCGGCCTCACGGATCCGATCTACGGCGACATTTGCCGGAGCCTCTGCGCCACGTTCTGCATCGTGCCGGGGACCGACGGCATCCTGCAGAGCACCAACGCGGTGACCGACGTGCGTGTGCCCTTCATATCGACCGGCGTCGACGGCATTTCACAGAGCACCAAGCTGGTCGGCTCCGACGACATCCAGACGACGGCCGCCGGCAACGGCTTCGTCCTCGATCCGACCGGTCCGCTGAGGGGTGAGATCTGCATCGACAGCGGGCCCGACGGCGTCGTGAACACGACCATCTGCGGCAACGGCGTCCACGACGACGTCGAGAACCCGCTGACGACGAGCGAGACCGAGTGCGACGACACGAATACCGTCGGCGGCGACGGCTGCGGCGCCACTTGCCAGGTCGAGACCGGTTGGTCGTGCACCGGCACACCGTCGGTGTGCACCCCCATCTGCGGCGACGGTCTGACCGTCGACGGTGAGCCCTGCGACGACGACAACGGATCGAACAACGACGCCTGCTTGAACCTGAGCGGCATCTGCACTGCTGCGACTTGCGGCGACGGGTTCCGCAAGACGGGGGGGCCCGGCCCGAACGAGCTCTGCGACGACGGCAACATGGTGAACGGCGACGGGTGCAACAACGACTGCACGGTGAGCGGCTGCGGCGACGGCGTCGTCACTCCCCCCGAGACCTGCGACGACAACAACACGAACAACGGCGACGGCTGCGACGCCAAC
The DNA here is from genome assembly GCA_031400185.1 of Polyangiaceae bacterium. Classification (GTDB taxonomy): domain Bacteria; phylum Desulfobacterota; class Binatia; order UTPRO1; family UTPRO1; genus UTPRO1. Next base: position 13,404 of record JANNPN010000202.1, on the reverse strand, counting down.
TGCACGCCGACCGGGTGCGGCAACGGCGTCACCACCGCCGGCGAGACCTGCGACGACGGGAACGGCAGCAACCTCGACGCGTGCCTCAACACCTGCGCCGCGAACGTCTGCGGCGACGGGTTCACGTTGACGGGCACCGAGCAGTGCGACGACGGCAACCCGACCAACGGCGACGGCTGCGACGCCAACTGCACGACGACCGGGTGCGGCAACGGCATCGTCACCGGGGGCGAGGCGTGCGACGACGGCAACGCCAACAACGGCGACGGCTGCATCGCGACGTGCATGGTGGCGGCCTGCGGCGACGGCTTCCGCAAGACGAGCGGCGGCGGGCCGAACGAGCAGTGCGACGACGGTAACCCGACCAACGGCGACGGCTGCGACACCAACTGCACCAACAGCCGGTGCGGCAACGGCGTCGTCGGCGCGCCCGAGACGTGCGACGACTCGAACTCGGTGAACGGCGACGGCTGCGACAACAACTGCACGGCCACCGCCTGCGGCAACGGCATCAAGACGAGCGGCGAGACCTGCGACGACGGGAACGCGTCGAGCACGGACGCCTGCACGAACGCGTGCGCCAACGCGGCCTGCGGCGACGGCTTCATCAAAACGAGCGGCGCCGGTCCGAACGAGGTCTGCGACGACTCCAACACGACGAGCGGCGACGGCTGCGACGCCAACTGCACGCCGACCGGTTGCCCCAACGGAGTCGTCACGTCCGGCGAGACCTGCGACGACGGCAACCCGACGAGCGGCGACGGCTGCGACGTCAACTGCACGCCGACCGGCTGCAACAACGGCGTCGTCAGCCCCGACGAGGACTGCGAGGACGGGAACCTGATCGACGGCGACGGCTGCGACTCGAACTGCACGACGACCGGCTGCGGCAACGGGATCGCGACCCTCGGCGAGGAGTGCGACGACGGCAACAGCCGGAACGACGACGCCTGCGTCGTCGGATGTCTCGACGCGCGCTGCGGCGACAGCTTCAAGCAACGCACCGTCGAGGAGTGCGACGACGGCTGCCTCGCCGGCGTCCCGAACGTCTGCGAGGTGGTCGACGACGACGACAACGGCTGCAGCCGCACCTGCACGCGCACGCGCCCGGCGCGCTGCGGGAACGGGGACGTCGAGGCACCCGAGACGTGCGACGACGGCAACAACTCCGACGCGGACGACTGCACCAACAGCTGCGAGACCGCCGTCTGCGGCGACGGCATCGTGCACGATCGGCAGAGCGGCAGCGAGGATTGCGACGACGGGAACGCCGCGGCCGGCGACGGCTGCAGCGTCGTGTGCACCAGCGAGTGCGGGAACGCCGTCTTCGACTTCTACTGCGCCGAGCCCGAGACGAGCGCCGGCCAGCCGTGCACGCTCGCCGCCGACTGCGACTCGTCGCTCGGCGCCGGCGACGGCAGCTGCATCACCGGGGAAGTGTGCGATCCGGGAAGCGCCGGGCTCTGCGTCGACGACACGATCAATCCCGTCTGCTCGGACTTCTGCGTGGTGAAGACGTGCGGCAACGACCTCGTGGAGTGCGACGAGGAGTGCGACCTCGGCGCCCAGAACAGCGTCCCCGGGAGCGGCTGCACCACGAGCTGCACCCGCAACCTCGCCGAGAAGCCCGGCACCAAGGAGTGTCCGGCCGCGTTCACGGTCGACCTCCCGCCGCAGCCGCTCCCGTCGCTGAAGGAAACCTGCACGGACGGCGCCGCCTGCGACTTCGACCAGTCGGTGAACGGACAGTGTGCGTTCCGGATCGGCGTCTGCCTGAACCTGACCCAGCCCGGCTGCACGCCCGGTGGGCTCCGCACCTTCGACCTCCTCGGCGTGAAGATCCGCGGCACCTGCACGGCGGGCCGCACGGGCGCGCGCTGCGTCGTCGGCGAGGACTGCGACAGCTCGCCGGGCATGGGCGACGGCGACTGCCTCCGCTCGCGGGCCGTCGTCGCGACGACCACCATCACCGACGCCGTGTCGCTGCTCGCGCCCGGCACGGGCACCGTTCCCGGGCGCTGTCGCGCCGGACTCAAGGGCAAGGTGTGCTCCGTCAACAACGAATGCGATCGCGCGTTCGGGCTCGGCGACGGCCGCTGCGACATCGGCACCGGCGTCGAGTTCTCACCGCCGCTCGATCTCGAGGATCAGCTCGGGACGTGCACGCCGGGTCAGGACATCGTCGTCGACGCCGGCACCAAGCTGACGCTCAAGTCCTTCGTCCGGCGCGAATCCGGCCGCGCCGACCGCGATCGTCTCTTGCTGGTCTGCGAGCCGTGAGGAGGCCGTCATGAGCATGCGAACTTTCGTACGCGGAGCGGCGGCAGCGGCCGTCGTCGTCGGAGTCGCCCTCGTCGTCTTCGTGCCGGTCGCGGCGGCGCAGTATTGCGGCGCGCCCGGTGTGACGGCGCCGCAATGCGACGGGCAATGTCCGGCCGGCCAGATGTGCGCCGAGTCGATCGGCACGTGTCAGTGCGTGCCGGCGCTTGCCGGCTGCGCCAATCCCTCCAACCCGAACGGTCCGCCGGTCTGCTGGGGCGCGTGTCCGTCGGCGACGCAGGTGTGCCAGACGTTCGCGGGCGGCTGCATGTGCGTGCAAGGCCCGCTCCTCTGCGGCAACGGCACGCCCGATCCCGGCGAGCCGTGCGAGGACGGCAACACGGTCGACGGCGACGGCTGCGACTCCAACTGCACGCCGACCGCGTGCGGCAACGGCATCGCGACCACCGGCGAGGCATGCGACGGCATCGACGACGCCGCGTGCTTGGCCGGCTGTCAGCCGGACTGCACCTGCACCTCCGTACCGCCGACGCCGCCCGAGATCGGCTGCTTCGGCGCGCTCGGCAAAGCGGGCGGGAAGTTCGTGAAGGGCAAGCTCAAGCTCCTCCAGTCGTGCAAAGAGCGCGAGCTCAGGGTCCCCGGGAGCTGTCCGACGCCCGAGCTCGCCGTGGTGACGAAGCTCCAGCAGCAGCTCATCGACGCGATCGCCAAGCAGTGCGACCTCGGCGCGCCGGTCTTCGCCAACATGGGCTTCCCGGGCCGCTGCGCGGACGGAAATCCGGGCGACGGCTTCACGACCGCCGATCTCACCGCGTGCATGCTCTCGTCGCACACCGCCATCGTCGACGCCCTGCTCGACGTCGAGTACGACCCGACCGTCGCCGGTCCGCTCCCGCCGTCGTCCGGACCGTGTCAGAGCGCGCTCGGCAAGGGCGGCGCGCTCGTCGTCCTCGGCACGATGAAGAGCATCCAGAAGTGCCGCAACGCCATCTTGAAGGGCAAGCTCGTCGGACCGCCCGCCGACTGCGCCACCTTCGATCCGAAGACGACGGCGGCGATCGGCAAAATCCGCGGCAAGGCCATCAGCACGATCGAATCTACGTGCACCGCTTTTGACGTCGTTGCGCTGAAGGCGTGCACGCCGGATCAAACGACGCCGGCCGGCGCGGCCGCCTGCATCGTCGCTACGCACACCGACGCCACCGACAACCCCGACCCCGATGCCCCCGCCGATCTCATCGACTACGAGTACGCGACGCCGGCCCCGGCATCGCCGTCGTGCGGCAACGACGTCGTCGACCAGCTCGCCGAGGAATGCGACGGCACGGACGACGCGGCATGCCCGGGGAGCTGCGGCGCCCCGACGGGATTGTTCGCCTGCCTCTGCCAGGACGCGAGCCATCAGCGACTCCGCGTCATCGAGCATGCCGCCTCCGACCTCGACGCGGGGTGGACGGGGAACGGCCACGACGGGGGCACCGTCGAGGGCGGCGGCTACGTGACCGATCTCTGGGATTGCGACGGGCCCGGCGGCCCCGACACCGTCTGCCTCGTGGGGCCGAGCTGCAGCCTGCCGCCTCATTCGCAGTGCACCAACGACGCCGGATGCGTCGGACAGGGCGTGTGCCGGAAGACGCGCGGCGGTGCGACCGGTCCGCATTGCAACATCGACCTCCAGCAGGCGTGCACGACCGATCTCGACTGCACGGCCCCCGGCGATCATTGCGTCATCGTCCCCCACGGCCCACCGATGCCGCTCGCGGACGGGCCCATCGCGCTCTGCATCGCGAATACCTTCGCGGAGGACGTCGTCGGCACCCTCGATCTCGCGACCGGGGCGAGCGCCGTGCGCCAGCGGCAGCGGTGGACCACCCACCTCGCCTCCGACCCGAGCCAACCCTGCCCCGTGTGCGGCGGCTTCTGCGCCGGCACCGCGGGGGTAGCCGGACCGGGCGCGCGGAACCGTTGTACGACGGACGCCGACTGCCCGTCGCCGCCGAACGTCTGCGTCCTCGACTCCGTGTGCAGCTTCGGCCCGAACGTCGATCAACCGTGTCGTGCGAACCCGCCGTTCGGCGGCCCTACCACGCTCTTCGGCAATCCCAGCATCGATTGCCCGCATCCCGCTGGCGCGAGCATCGGGCAGCTCGACGTGCTCTTCAATCCCGCGACGACCGGGGCGACCTCGCTGACCTCGAACGTCGACTGCACCGATCCGGGATTCGCCGGCAAAGCATGCGTCGGCGGCGTGAACGACGGCCGACCCTGCACGATCGCCGCCGACTGCGCCGGCGGTACGTGCAACGAGCAATGCTTCTGCCCGGGGGTCGGTGGTGTGCCTCAACGGCCGAACGCCTGCGACGCGGCCTGCGTCGGCGGCCTGCTCGACGCGCAACCCTGCCTCAACGACAGCGAGTGCGATCCTCCGAACGGCTTCTGCCACCCCGGCGATTGTCGCGAGAACTCGGGCGACACCGACTCGACGCAGGAAGGCGCATGCACCACCGGGCCGGTCACGGCGCGATGCTCGCTCACGACGTATCGAGCCTGTGCCGTCGCCGGTGATTGCGCGCCACCGGCATGTCCGTCGTGCCAAGTCGGCGAGACGTGCGACTTCCCGCCGCGGCAATGCTTCGTGAACGGCGTGACCACACGGAACGGCACCCCGGGGGCGCCGAGCAGGACGACGGTCGCGACGTTCTGCATGGGGGCCACGAGCTCGGCGATCGTGAACACTGCCGTCGGTCTCCCGGGTCCGGGGGCGATCACGCAGCCGGTCACCAGCGTCGAGGTGGGATTCTAGCGGCGACCGTTTCGGGGAGGCACGATCCGCGGGCGAGAACGTGAACGCGTCCTCGCCCGCGGCGCGCCGACCTCTTGCGAAACGTTTCGGGCTCCTGTCTTGTCCGCGCAGATGCCGAGCCCGATCCTCACCCCGACGCGTCTCGGCCCGCTGACGCTCCGGAACCGCATCGTCAAATGCGCCACGTACGAGACCCGCGCCAAGGCCGGGCTCGTGACCGACGCGCTGATCGACTGGCATCGCGAGATGGCGGCGGGTGGCGTCGCGATGACGACCCTCGCGTACTGCTCGGTCGCGGCCGACGGGCGCACGTTCAAGGATCAGATCGTGATGCGGCCCGAGGCGGTGCCGGGCCTCCGCCGCTTCGCCGACGCGATGCACGCCGAGGGCGCGAAGGCGGCGATCCAGATCGGCCACGCCGGCTGGTTCGCCGACCCGAAGGCGACCGGGACGCGTCCCCTCGGACCGTCGGGGACCTTCAGCGTGCACGCGCAGCGCTTCGCCCGCGCGATGACCGAGGCGGACCTCGATCGCGTCGAGCGGGACTTCACGAACGCGGCCCGGCTCGCGGTCGACGCCGGCTTCGACGCGCTCGAGGTGCACGTCGGGCACGGGTACCTGCTGAGCCAGTTCCTCTGTCCGTACAACAACCGGCGGTGCGACGCGTACGGCGGGAGCCTCGAGAACCGGGCGCGTTACCCGCGCCGCGTCGTGCGGGCCGTCCGCACCGCCGTCGGCCCCGACGTCGCCGTCTGGGCCAAGCTCAACATGGAGGACGGATTCGCGACCGGCCTCAGCGTGGACGACGGCCTCGCGGTCGCGCGGCTGCTCGAAGCCGACGGCGCGCTCGATGCGCTGCAGCTGACCGGCGGCCACACCACCAAGACGCCGATGTTCCTGATGCGCGGCGACTCGCCGCTCGTCGAGCTCTTCGGCCGCGAGAAGAACCCCATCCGCCGCTTCGCCCTCCGCTTCGGCGCGAAGCTCCTCATGAAGGACTACCGATTCGAGGAAGCCTTCTTCATGCCCCTCGCCCGCCGCTTCCGCGCCACCGTCCGCATGCCGCTCATGCTGCTCGGCGGCGTGAACCAGCAAGCGACGATGGAGGCGGCGCTCGCCGAGGGCTTCGAGTTACTCGCCGTCGGCCGCGCGTTGATCCGCCAGCCCGATCTCGTCCGCCGCATCGAGGCAGGGAGCTTCGACGGCTCGCTCTGCACGCACTGCAACCGCTGCGTGGCATACGTCGGGCACGCGCCGACGGCGTGCCCGTTGCGGTAGCCGAGCCGGTCGCCGTCAGCCCGGCACGTCGGCCGGATCGAGCAACCCGTGACGGCGCCAGCCGACGCGCAAGAGCCACGTCCTCGCGCGCGCCACCGGCCGTTCCTCCGACGGGCCGCGCGCTCGGTCGGTCCCGGTCACGGGAGGGACCCATTTCCAGCCTTCGAACCAATGCGCCGAGGAGGCGGGATCGAGGCGCACGGCCTTCTTTGCCGCCGCGCGCGCCGCCGACGCGTGGCGCCGCGCGTGGCGCCGCGCGTTCAGCAGCACGTAGCGCAGCGCCGTGCGCACCTCGTTCGGCGTCGGCAGCAGGCGGAGATGGTAGCGGTCGGCGAGCACGCGGCCTTTGCGGTTGGCGATGCGATTCACCGCCCGTGCGAGCCGCGCGCCGATCGACTTCATGCCACGCCCGAGCGCGTCGCGGTCGCGCGCTTCGACGATCAGATGCGCGCGATTCCCCTGCAGTGAGTAATGCACCAGCCGGAAGTCGGACCGTTCGCACCCGACCGCGAACGTGCGCTCGATCGCGCGCACGATCGGCACGGTGCGAAGCGATGGGGTATCGGCCCGCAGCCGCAACGTGACGTGCGCCGGCAGTGACGTTCCGAACCGCTCCCGAGATCCGTGCGGAAGCCCGGGATTGGCACCGGGCTTCCGACCGGCGCCCGCGCGGCGTCCACCCCACCGGGGGCGATCGCGGAGATCGAGGGCCAGCTGTCGCAACCGTCGTGCCATCGTGATTACGCTATGTATTGAGTTTCGGGTCCCATGTCACGTGAAAACTGTTGCCCATGTCCTTGGGCGCACAGGGGTCTTACGCCTCGCGATGAGTCGACCTCCGCCCGGTCCGACCGGCGCGACGGTGCACATCCGACGCCGGCCAGGTGACCGCGACGCAGGCCGTTGCTCCCCTTACAACCCTACGACCGATGCGGATTCAGACACGCGGCCGCGGCGACGAGGCGGCCGGGGGTGTAGCGCTCCAGTCGGCCCTGACTCGAGCCCGCGGCTTCTCCGCCCTCCAACGCCGCACTCCTCACCGCATCTCGCGCAACCGCTGCCACGCACCCCAGAAGAAGAGCGGCAGCATGATGTGCACCGCGATCATCGGGGGCCAGCCGAACACGTACATGAGGTTGTTGAGCGTCACGTCGCCGCCGAACGGTCCGCCGCCGAAGGCGAGGCCGCGGACGCCGGCCATCGGACCGAAGGCCGACGGGAGGAAGAAGAGCCAGCCGGTGACGAGCGACGACCACATGAGCATGCGGGCTTGCCGGCGCGAGAGCCGGAGCTGACCGCCGATCGCGCCGAGCCCGATCAGCAGCAAGCCCTGCGTGAGGCCCTCCATGTGGGCCATGCGCCAGCCGCGCTCGTCGCCGGGGATGTCGACCGGCACGTTGCCCGGGATCGGCCACAGAACCATCGCCTTCAGGAGAAAGAAGAAGAACACCCAGCCGACCAGGATGCTGCCGAGCAAGAGGCCGGCGCCGTTCACGATCAGGACCTGTCGCTCGCGTTCGTTCATGGGATTGCCTCGCTCGGCGTGAGGTGGATGCGGTGCATGTCGAGGTGCGTGAGGCCGGGCTCGCCGCGCTCGTAGAGCTCGACCCATTCGCGAATCCACGGCGGGTCGGCGATCCGCGCCGGGTCGTGCCACGGGAGGACGCTTTCCAGGAGACGCGGGCCACACGCGGCGGCGATCCGCAGCATGAGCAGCTTCAGCGCGACGCGCGTCTTCCAGCGTCCCCAGAGACCGTCGGCGCGCAGCAGCTCGACATACGCCTGCCGCGTGCGGCGGAGCGTGTGCCACAGGGCGTACGCGAGCCCGTGCAGGCGCTGCCCCCAGCGGCCGACCACTGCCTGATACACGTCGAACGCGGCGCGCTTGTGCTCGACCTCCTCGACGAAATGCCAGAGCACGAGCGAGCCGACGTTCGCATCGCCATGCGCGAAGAAGAAGCGGCGATGGCGAACCAGCATGTGGCCGATCGCGAGCGCCATCGTCTCGAACCCCGCCGCGTAGGCCAAGCGAAACGCGAGCGGACGCGTCCGAAGCCGGCGGTAGTCGTCGGCGAGCGTGTCCTCGTAGGCCCGGAGGCTCTCGTAGCCGCGCGCGAGCAGCAGGTCGTTGAAGCGACGGTGCTGCTTGAAGTGATGCGCCTCCTGCCCGAGGTACGCCTTGGCCTCGTCGCGGAGCTCCGGGTCGCCGATCCGGGGGATCGCTTCCCGGATCGCGTCGATCAGGAACGGCTCGAGGTACGGCATGAGCAGCGAGCTCGCGTTCACGACCTGGCTCCATTCGGGTCGGCGCGGATTCCAGTGCGCGACGAGGTCGTCCGGGTAGACGAACTGCACCTTCCGAACGCGGAGGGGGAGCCGCGAGCTCATGGCGGCGCACGATGCTCGAACCGCGCGCGGCTGTCCATCGCGCGCCGGTCGCCCGTCGCGGCGACTATTCGATCGGCGCGTCGGCGCCGAGGCGGACTTTGCGCGCGGCCTTGCCGCCGGTGAGCGTCACTGTGTCGTTGGCGATCTCGCCGACGGCGTGGGCGCCGATCGTGTCGCCTTCGACGAGGGCGATCGAGCGATCGCCGACGCGGAAGCTCGCGCGCCGGGTGCCGTCGAGCGCGACGATGCTCTCGAGGCGGGCCATCGTCGGCGGCGGGAGCGGGTCCGGCTCGACCACTACCGGATTGCTCGCCTGACCCGCGGCGTACGGCGCCTGGGCCGCCGCGGGGGCAGCGACCGCGGCAAGCGCGAGCTCGTCCACCTGCACCGGCGGCGCCGGTGCCGGCTCGGCGATCTGCAGCGCCGGAGCGCTCGCGGATTCGAGCGCGGGGCGCGCCTCCATATGCGGCGCCGTGTGCGAGCCAAGCCCCGTCCGTACGAGCACGCCGGCGCCGACGCCGATCACGAGCGCGGCGAGCGACGCGGCGACGTAGCCGATGCGGCCGAGACCGGTCCCGTTCCCGATCCGGACCTGCAGCCGGGCGTCGACCTGCCAATCCGTCCGTTCCGCGAGCGAGCGGGCGCGCGCCTGATACGACGCCGCGAGCGCCTCCGGCTCGTGGGTCGCGACGTCCGTCCAGCGCCGGCTGCCGAGCGACTCCTCACGGCTGCCGTCACGCGTCACGAGCGGCGTCGGTGCGGGCAAGCGCGACCCAAGCCGCAAGACGGGGAGGGTCTCGACCGGTCGTCCCGTGCCGAGCTCGCCGGTCGGGCGCGACGTGGTGGCGCCGTCCCTCGGCTGGTAGCGGACGCCGCGCTCTTCGGCGAATGCGAGGATGGTCTTGAACGCGATCCGGCTCGGCTGGGTCGAGCCGCGTTCCCAGCTCGAGATCGTCGACGGCGACCAGCCCGCAGCGCGGCCGAACTCCGCCTGCGTCATGTCGAGCGCTTGTCGCAGCGAACGGATGACCTTGCCTGGAGGCGTCTCCATGCGCGCAGGAAACTGCAACGCGCGTGCCTTTCGCAATGCGCAGCGGAAGCGCGCGTCAGTGCGCCGGAAAGCGGCACATTGTCGTCACTCCGGCGATCGCGTGACGCCCGGCTGCCGTACGATGTGCCGTGCGAGTTGGCTACTCGACCGGTTCCGGCTTCTGGCCGCCGATCGCCTTCCGTTTCACGCTCCGAACCGCCGCCAGGTATCCGTCGATCACGCTCTGCTTCAGCGTGTAGAGCGGGAACGGATGGCCGCCCTTGTCGCGCAGGTGGTAGTCGGCGGTGATCTTGGCGCGATTGCCGTCGGGCGAGGTCTCGACGTGGTACTCGGCCGAGTTGTCGGTGAAGTCCGACTGGATCGTCCGGAAGGTCGCCATCCGACGATCGCGGTCGATCGTCCACTCGATGCGCGCGCGGTTCGGGCGCCCGAAGACCTGATTGGTGATGTCGATGACCTTCTTCGGACCGACCCCGGAGACGAGCTTCGATTCGGTGACGCCCTCGACGAACTGTTCGTGGTGCTCGACGTCGATGAACGCCTTGTAGAGATCGTCGCCGGGCGCGTTCACCAGCGACACGAAGTGCATGTCGACGGAGCCGTCCGCGTTCTCGGCGACCTTCTTCTTGAGGAGAAAGTCCTCCCCCTGGGCCCAATCGAAGCCCTCGCGGGCGCAACCACCCGCGAGCAACGCCAGCCCGAGAACCCCCAATCGCAAGAGCGTCATGGACACCCTCCTTTCGGAACTCCCCCCGTCGACGACCGGCGGATGGTGCGGCTTCTAGTCGCCGACGGACGCCTGGGTCAACGACCCCCATGATCCGAAATGGGGCAGGAGTCGATTTCCATTGCAGCCCGGCGCCCAGCTGGGGCACTCTCCGGTCTCTTCCACTCGCCGCACCGATCCCTGGGAGCTCCCTCATGCGTGCCGACTTCTGCCACTGGATGCACACGCCGTTCTTTCGGACGGTCGCGCGCCTCCTGATCTTCGTCCTCCTGTTCCAGAACGTGCCGGCGGACGTACTGCGTCCGGCTCACGCCGACACCGCCGAAGGCCTGCTCTTCGTCGACGCGCTCGGCGCCTGCGGCGGCGAGACGCCCTGCTTCACGACGATCCAGGAGGCGATCGACGCGGCGACGGCCGGCACCACGGTGCGGGTCCTATCCGGCGAGTACGAAGAGCAGCTGCGCATCCGCAACAAGAACCTCGGCCCGGCCGCGTCCGAAAGCGACCGCATCACCATCGAGGCCGACCCTGCAGCGCCGGTAGGATCGGTGCTGCTCACGGGGCCACGGGATCGCTGCGCGTCCGGCTACGCGGTGGCGTTCGCGCGGGCGCGCTACGTGACGCTCCGGGGCTTCACGATCATGGGCGCAGGACGGCGCGGCATCGTGCTGCGCGGCGGGTCGCGCGCGAGCACCGGCGTGCGCTTCGAGCGGAACCGCGTGCTCACCGGCACCGCGTTCCAATGCCAGGGCGGCATCGACCTCCAACGCGGCAACCCGGACACCGTGATCGCGCACAACCTCGTCTACGGCGTCGCGAAGCACGCGCTGCGCATCCGCAACTTCGGAAGCGCCGCGTACGTCGTCGGCAACACGATCGTCAGGAACGGCTGGAACGGGCTCTACCTCGAGCGTGCGGGCACGGCCCGCGTCTGGAACAACATCCTCGCCTTCAACGGCACGGCGCCCGGGGGCAAAGGCGGCGGCAAGTTCGGCGTGCGCCGGAAGAAGGCGACGAAGCCGGTGCCGGCCGAGGTCGACCTCGCCCACAATGTGATTTGCGGCAACCGCGGCGGCGAGATCGACGGCCCCGCCCTCGACGCGGGCGACCGCGCCAACCTGACGCCGACCGGCAGCGAGGGCGCCGGCGTCGTTGCGAGCGCCGGCTGCGAGGTCATCGCGCACGTCTTCCACGATGCCGCGGGCGCCGATCGCCTGTTCGACTCGGCCGACGACGATTTCACGCTCGCAGTCGGCTCGCCGGCGATCGATCGCGGCCTCGACCCGCGCACCGAAGGCACCACCATCCCGGACGCGCTCTTCGAGGCGGACTACGCGGCGGCGGCCGCGCGGCCGCGCGGCGAGGGCTTCGACGTCGGGGCGCTCGAGCTCGGCGCGGCGACGCAACCGACGCCGGTCGCGACCGCGACGGCCTCTCCGACGTCGACCACGACCGCAGCCGTGACACCGTCCCACACGCCGACCCCGACCGTGTCACGCACCGCAACGCCCGAGCTCGTGACGACGACCCCCACGCCCGCCGCGGCGACGCCTTCCGCGACGCCGATCGCGGTCGTGACCGCGACCCCCGCGGGTCCGGAGCCCACCGCGACCGCGCTCGTCCCCTTCCCGACCGCGTCGTCGACGACCGCGAGCGCCCCGACCGCGACGGTGACCCCCGGAGGCGCCAACCATCCGCCCGTCGCGAACGACGACCAGTACGAGCTCGAGGTGGCGACCTCGCTGCAAGTGCCCGCCCCCGGCGTGCTCGGGAACGACGACGACCCCGACCAGGATCCGCTCGACGCCAAGCTCGTCGATCTGCCGCTCCTCGGGTCGCTGACGGCGTTCAACGCCGATGGCAGCTTCACCTACGAAGCGCCGCCGAACTTCGTCCAGCCGAGTCTCAATCCCGGCGTGCTGTGGCGGATCGTCACCGGGACGAGCGCGTTTGGCCAGGTCGCGGACTTCAACAAGGACGGCTTTCCCGACCTCGCGTTCATCGAGTTCGGCCAGGTGTACGGGCACGACGGGCGGAACGGCAACCGCATCTTCCAGGTCGACTTCAGCGACACGACGCACGTCGACATCAGGGGTTGCTCGATCGGGGCCGCCGCGACCAGCTCGATGGCGGTCGGCGACGTGGACGACAGCGGCGACGTCTCGTTCGTGAAGCCGCTCCAATGCCCCGGCGATTCCAGCATGAGCCGCTTCGCCGCGATCAACGGCTCGGAGATCACCGCGGGTAAGGTGGCGCCGTTGTGGGCGACCGAGAATCTCTCGGTACCGCACCCGGGCGCCTATGCGAGCCCGAGCGACCCGGCGCCGGCGAGCCCGCCAATCCGCACCCAGGTCTCCGCGACCGAGCGGACCCAACCGGCGCTCGCCAGGCTCACGCCCGCGGGCGGGGTCAAGGTCCTCGCGCGAAAGTTGCTCCGCAACATCGACGGCGTCTACCTCGGCCTCTTGCCGAACGGCACCGTCGGCGGTCGCCAGGCCGGGTGCCGTTCCGTGACCGGACTCCCGGCCGACGAGAACCAGCCCTGCCGCATCACCTGGATCATCGATGCCGCGACGGGCGCCGTCGAGCACGTACTCACGGCGCCGAATCCCACGAACAGTTTCAATCTGCCCGTGGACCGGCCGCTGTCGAACAACCCCCCCTTCACCGCCGATCTCGACGGCGACGGCGACGTCGAGATCATCTCGGGCAGCGACGTCTTCACGCAGGACAATGGCGGGTGGACGCTCGCGTGGCAGACGCACTTCGAGCCCCTGACCGTCGCCGTCGCCGACCTCGACGGCGACGGCACCCAAGAGCTCAGCCATCCGCTCGGCGATGGCGCCGGGGCGCTTCCTGTGGGCCATGGCGCGCATG
>JANNPN010000181.1:0-8791 GCA_031400185.1 Polyangiaceae bacterium | reverse complement strand
CGCGGCGGAGAAGTCGGAAGGGGTGGCAGCAGGCGGGCGGGTCGGGGAGGGCTCCGGGGAGCCGCACCTCGCGTGTGCGAAAGTCAGAGAAGCTGCGGCGGGCTTTATGCGCTTGGGTGCCAGCAACCCAGCGACCGTAGGAGCCCTCCCTGACCCACCCGCCGCCGACACCGCACGCAGACCGCTCGCGCGGCACTACACTGGTGCCGTGCCTACGCAGCCGCATCGTCGCGTTCTCGGCGCGCTGGGACAGCCGGCCTTCTCATCGGCCGGAATGCGGGCTTGGCGCCGTCGCATCCCTGGGAACCGCCGTGCCGAGTTGCTCGCAACGTCGCGCCGCGCAGCTTGGCACGCCCACTGCTCCAGCAAACGCCAGGAGCCGGGATGCACACCCCCAACGACGTTGCCCACGACCTTCGACACCACGTTCATCTGGGACTACGGATGCGCATGCCGAGTCTCCGAGCGTGATCGTTCCGCCGCATGCTCTTCTCGAAGATCGTGCCGACGTGAGAAAGCTCGGCCTCCTCGACGACTGGCTTCGCGAGCGCTTCCACGGGCTCGGCATCCTTGAGTATGAGGACCTCGATGCCTCCGACACCGCGGCCTTCGCCGCCGAGCCGGCGCGTGCGGCGCTTCGGTAGCGTTCTTTCGATCGCAGCGCGCGGGCTCGCCGGCGCGCTGCTCGTCGCCGCCGCCTGCCGGCCGGCCGCGCAGAACCCACGGCTGACGACGCCCCTCGCGGATCCCGTCGCTCGCGGCGCGACGCTCTATGCCGCGTACTGCGGCGGCTGCCACGGCCCGCAGGGACACGGCGACGGGCCGGTCGCGAGCGTCCTGGATCTGCAGCCCGCCGACCTGCGCGGCGCGGGCGTCGTCGCCCGCGCGAGCGACGACGCGCTCGTGCGGCGCCTTCTCGAGGGCGAGCCCCTCCGCTTTTCGACGCGCCGGAGCGCCGTCGGCGACGACCTCGCGACCGACGCGATCGCGGCGTACCTGCCGACGCTCCCCCGGACCGATTGGGCGCTCGTGCGCGCCGGCCGGTTCGTCTTCGAAGGCGCGTGCGCGCCATGCCACGGCGCGTACGGAGAGGGCGAAGGCATCTTCGGTGCGACCAACGATCCCCCGCCGCCGAATCTCCTCACCGCCCGCGCGCGCTACACCGACGACGCGCTCCGGAGCCTCGTCATCGACGGGGTCGGGACGATGCCGCCGCTCGCCGACGCCTTCGAGCCCGGCGAGATACGCGCGGTCGTCGCATACGTCCGGCATCTCTCGAAAGGCTACCGCCTGTACGACACCCACTGCGCGTCGTGCCACGGTGACGACGGGCGCGGCGTCCACCCCGAGGACCTCTTGCCACCCTCGGTCCCCGCCCCCGTGATCGGCACACCGATGCTCACACGGCTCGGGCCGGACGGGACGCGTGCGAAGGTTCGTCACATGCTCCAGCGGGAATCGGGGCGCATGCCGCACTTCAGGGACACGCTCGACGAGGCCGAGCTCCGTGACATCGTCGCCTGGCTGCGCGCCACGGACGCGCCCTCCGAGCCATAGCCCGCGATTCGATGGGCGCAAAGACCCGATGACGGTTGGCCAGACAGGTCGCGCGCAGATCCATGGCGAACAGTTTCACGATCGACCGAGACGGCGCGTGACGAGGTCATCCTCGAGCGCCGTGCCCACCGCAGTCGCCGAGCGTGACCCCGACTCCCACCGTGGTGGATGACGAACCGATGCCGGCAACCGCCGAGCGGTCCGCGCGGACCGCGCTCGTGCTTTCCGGCGGCGGCGCCCGCGGCGCGTATCAAGCGGGGGTGCTGCAGGGTCTGGTCGAGATCGGGTGCCTGGCCCGCGAGCGCACCAATATCCCGCTCCTGGTCGGGTCGAGCGCCGGCGCGATCAACGTCGGCGTGCTCGGCGCGACCGCCGATCGCTGCGCACACGGCATCGAGCGCCTGGTGGCGTTGTGGTGCGGGCTGAGCGCCGACCAGGTCTTTCGCACCGACGTCTTTTCCCTCGGCTCGATCGGGTTGCGCTGGGTGCGCGACCTCACCTTCGGGGGCATCGTCGGGCGCGTTGCGGGGAAGGCGCTCCTCGATACCGCGCCTCTTCGCCGGCTGATCGCCGGGCAGTTTCACAAAGGGCGGATCGCGGACAACATTGCGGCGGGCGCGCTGCGGGCCCCATGGCCCTCCTCTGACCACGGCGCAACGTCTCGCTCGTGAAGCCGGCGACCTGCGCGCCGGTAGCCCGACGGCCGCGTGCGGTGTTAGAGACCCCGCTCATGAAAGAGGAGCCTGCGCCGTCGTCGCAGCGCGAACCCGGCCGCGAGAGCGACGAGGCGGAGCGCCGTGAGCGGGTCGATTCCCAGCAATTGCTTCTCGCCGTGTCGCGGCTCGCGGCCTCACGGCGTGACCTCGATGCCCTCCTCGCCGAGCTGGTCGTGCTCCTGCAGAGGTCCTTCCGGTTCGACGGGCTCGTCGTGGTCCTGCACGACCCCGTGCGGCGCGAGATGGTCGCCCGCTTCGCCGGCGGCTCTGCGGTGCCGGCGAAGCATATCGTGACTCCGGAGACCGATGCCGCGGGGCTCGCATGGCTCACGCAGCAGCCGATCTTCGTCCCGAACGTCGAGGAGGAAACCCGGTTCCCCGACATCATCGCGCTCGCGCGCTCGTACGACACGCGCTCGTTCTGCGTGTTTCCGCTGACGTCGCCGGTCCGCCGGCTCGGTGCGTTCGGGTTTGCGAGCCGCGAGATCGATGGTTTTCGCGATGTCGATCGGCGATTTCTGCAGCAGCTGACTGATGAGGTGGCACTGGCGGTCGACAACGCGCTCCATCACGAAAGCGCGGCGGAAGCCGAACGGCGCCTCAGACAGGAGCACGACCGCCTCGGGATGCTGCTCGAGATCAACAACGCGCTCGTCTCGAACGTCGCGCCCGCCGCGCTCTTCGACGACATCGCCGTGTGTCTGCGGCGCGTCGTGGCGCACGACCTCACGGCCCTCGTGATCCACGACCCCGAGCGGAACGGCTTCGAGGTAGCCGCCGTCGCGTTCGAGAACACACGTGCCGTTCGGGACGGCGAGTTCTTCCCGATGGACGACGACGACAATCCGGCGACGGCGGCGTTCCGCACGGGAACGCCGCTCCGTGTCGGTCGCGACGTCATCGCGACTCTGGGGGCCCGCAATCGCACGCTGCTCGCGGATCTCGGGATCGAGTCGGCGTGCCTCTTGCCGATGAGCGTGCGCGGGCGCCGTGTCGGGACGCTGATCGTCGGTCGCTTGGGAGGCGAACCGTTCAGCGACGACGACGTGGCCATTCTCGCGGCAGCGGCCGGCCAAGTCGCGCTTGCGGTCGCGAACGCGCGCGCGTTCCAGGAGATCGCGGCGCTCCGCGACAAGCTCACCCTCGAGAAGGTCTATCTGGAGGACGAGATCCGGAGCCACTACGACTTCGAGGAGATCGTCGGCGAGTCGCCGGCGCTGCACGCGGCGCTCGCGCAGGCCGAGACGGTCGCCCCGACGTCCTCGACAGTGCTGATTCGCGGGGAGACCGGAACGGGCAAGGAGCTCATCGCGCGGGCGATCCACGACATGTCACCGCGCAAGGCGCGGACGCTCGTCAGACTGAATTGCGCCGCGATCCCGACGGGGCTCTTGGAGAGCGAGCTGTTCGGCCACGAGCGCGGCGCGTTCACCGGCGCGATCGCGCAGAAGATCGGCCGGTTCGAGCTGGCCGACGGCGGAACGCTCTTTCTCGACGAGGTCGGCGACATTCCACTCGAGCTGCAGCCCAAGCTGCTGCGCGTCCTGCAAGAGCACGAGTTCGAGCGTCTCGGCAGCACGCGGACGAAGCGTGCCGACGTGCGGATCGTGGGAGCGACGCATCGGAACCTCCAAGAGATGGTCGCCGCGGGGACCTTCCGGAGCGACCTCTTCTACCGCTTGAACGTCTTCCCGATCGTGCTCCCGCCGCTTCGCGAGCGGCGCGAAGACATCCCGCGGCTGGTCCGCTACTTCGTGCAGAAGTTCGCGCGCGGGATGAACAAGACGATCGACACGATTCCCAGCGACGCGATGAGCGCGCTCGCGGCCTACGACTGGCCGGGCAACGTCCGCGAGCTCGAGAACGCAATCGAGCGCGCGGTCATCCTCACGACCGGATCCGTACTGCAGGTGCCTGTGGCGGAGCTCCGCAGCCCGAGCCGCGCTGCTCCGCCCACGGAGAGCACGCTGGAAGCGACTGAGCGCGAGGCGATCCTCACAGCGCTCCGTGACAGTGCGTGGGTCATCGGCGGCCCCGCCGGAGCGGCGCGCCGGCTCGGCCTCAAGCGGACGACGCTTCACTCGCGCATGGAGAAGCTCGGCATCGTGCGCCCGAAGGCCTGAGTCGCGGCATCGGCGCCGACGCGCGAGCGTTCCGACGGCACGCCCGAGCGCCCCAACCTCGGCCTGCGCGCCATTACCGTCGATCGCGGCACAGCCCATCGATTCTCGGAGGACGAGCAGCACCGCGACGGCCGCGTCATTCGGCGACTCATCCGGCGCGGCACGCGCGCACCTGCTGCCGCAGCTCGTCGCGGTCAACCGGCGGGCCGGTGACGCTCGTCGCTTCGAGCTTGGCCAGACCGCCCGCGAGACGGGCGTCGCCGAGGGCGTCGCGGACCCACCGTGAGAAGTCGCCGCACGCGGCGTGGTGCTCCAACGACGCGAGGGGCACGGTGGCGAGCGCCTGCTCGAACTCCGCCAGCGTACGGGCAGCCGCGACGACGCGGTCGTGCGGCACCCGGAAGTGGAATCCCTGCTCGGGGGGCAGCACGACGTCGGCGGACCGTCGCGTGGGAATCGCGTCCGCCGAGAAGCTCGGCGACGCCGCCGTCGAGCCGGCCGTCGGACGCGATCGTGGCCTCGAGCTCGAGCGCGAGCACCCGGAGCTTCATGGGCGATGCTCGAGCATGTGCCGAGCCGCGCCCCGTTGTGCCTCGCCATCCGTCACTCTCCCGGCTCCTGGAGGCTGCGGACGAACTCGGCGAGGCGACGCACTTTGATACGAACACCGTACTGGTCGCGGAACGGATCCGCGTAGTCGGCCGCGAACTCCTCTCCCCACATGGGCATGTCGCGGCGGCCGTGCGGACGGACGTCGCGTCCATCGATCGTCCGCATGACACGCTGGAGCGGAAACTGGCCGGCGTTGTCGCGGGCGAGGCGTGTGAGATCGGGCGGCGGCGTTCGCAACGTCGACGCGGCGACGCCGCCGCCCTTCCCGTCCCGCCCATGGCACGCGGCGCAATGCTCGACGAAGAGCCTGCGGCTCCCGCCGTCGAGCTCCCCGGCGCGCGCCGGCACCCTCCCGACGGCCACGGCAATCGCGAGGGCGGCACCGATGCGACCGAGCCCGGTCATGCGTCTCGCATAGCGGATCCCCGCAGCGGCGGGCTTGTCCTTTCACGCCACCGCACCGATTCACCGGACCTCGGACGCCGAGCCAAGGCCCGCACGCGTCGCCGCGAAGAGCTTCTCCAGCTGGCGCGTCATGACCGTGCGCCCGATCGCCCGCTTCGCGCCGCCGCCGGGTCCCGCGACCTGATCGGTCGAGGTGGAGTTCGTGTACAGAACGAGTGTTCCGTCGCCGGCCGGCAAGAACGCCACGATCGCCTGCACGCAGTTGTAGCCGGCGCTGACGTAGTACTGGCGCTGCACGAGCACCGGCGTCTCATCGATCGTCACCTGAAAAACGTGCTCGAGCGCGAGCGTGTCGGCGCCATGCGCGCGGAACAGTACCCAGTAGAAGCTCTCGGCGAAGTCGGGCGGCCGGTCGTCGGGATACCGCTCCAAGAGATCGTAGAGCTGCGTCGGCAGGATTCGGCTCGCGCGGGCGCCCCGGTTGACGGCGGCCAGTTCCTCACTCGGGCGCATCGCGGATCGCCGCGCGCGCGCGTACGGCGCGATGCCGGCGAGGCCCTTCGCGCGATAGGCACGATGCCGCACGAGCAGCAGCGCGCGGACCGCCTCGTCGACGGCGTGCAGATCGCCGGCTGCGGCGCGGAGCGCGGCGATCTCGTCGAGAGACAGGTTGATCGAGTCGCCGGGCGCGGCGGCGGCGAAGGCGCGCCGCTGCGGGGACGTCAACGTGAGCCGCTGGAGATCGGCCGCCGTTCCTTCGCCCACGAAGTCCCCGTAGGCGATGACGTCCGGATCGGCGTGGAGGACCCGCTTCTCCTCGCGGACGATCCGCGCGAGCGCCACGCGAGATCGCTCGGCGACGAGGAACGCGATGCCGACGTTGAGGTCGCGATCGGAGCGCGTCGGAAGCGCGACTTCGACGAACGCACCGGCGTCCGTCCGCGTGCGCGTGTCGCCGGGAAAGCCGAGGGCGTCGAGCGCGGTCTGTGGGTCGATGGCCCGCACCGCGCCCGGCGCGACGATGACCAGCGCCAGCACGGCGATCGCAACCGACGCCGTCTTCGCATGCGTGCCTGCGAGCCGCATCGCGGGCGACGTGAACGCGAGGCCGCCGATCTGCTTGTGAGCCGCTCGAAAGTGTGGCCTGGTAGCCGCCGCCATCGTGGACTCCGCCTATGTCACCGCGTTCGCTCTCTTGGCCGGGTCCGCGATCGGTGGCGTCACGTCCTTGATCGCGTCGTGGGTCGCGCAGCGGGTGCATGCGAACGCCCAGCAGCGTGCGCACGACATCAGCATTCGGGAGGATCTGTACAAGGAGTTCATCGAGGAGGCGTCCACATCATATGCGGACGCCATCGAACGGAGCGAGATCGGCGCGGCGAGCATCGTCCGACTCTACGCGCTCGTCAGCCGGATGCGCGTGTTGTCGTCCGACCCGGTGGTTGCGGAGGCGAACGCATTCATCGGGGTGATCATCGACACCTACCACGCGCCGAACCGGACGCTCCGCGACGAAGCGGAGCGGATGAGAATCGGCGGACTGGACCCGTTGCTCGCTTTCGGCGAGGCGTGCCGTCGGGAATTGGGGAGGGACGGCCGCGGTCACGTGACGGCGGCGTCGGTGTCACCGCGGCCCGTTCGCCGTCATGGGTAGGATCCGGCGCTGATGTTCCCCGCACGGAGGTGCCCTCACCCGCCGTGCGCGCGCGTCTCGAGCCCCGTGAACGTGCCGTCCGCCCAGAACGCGAGTCCGCGATCGAGGGCCTCCCAGGTCGGTAGAGGCGGGGGAGCACCGGACGCCCGCCGATCGATACCCTGCGCGAGGAGCTCTCCCGTCATGGCGTCTCGGACCTCGCCCTCGATGACGGCCGCCTCGATGAAGGCGGACAGCTCCCTGCCGAGCGGCCCCGTCTTTTCGTTCGTCGGTTCGTCCACCGGCCTCGGCGTCAGCACGTCGACGACCCCGTTGGACGCGCGGGCGTCGGTGATCGCCAGCCGCAGGCGCAAGGTACCCGGCTGCGGCGCGTCGACGAGCTGGAACCCCGCCCCGAGTCGTCTGCGGACGGCGCGCTCGAAGTGCGCGACGAGGTGCCGCAAGTCGTCGTCGGCGATCGGGGAGAGTGACCGTGTGCCGCTCCGCCACAACGCGATGGGCTCGATCAGCACCTTGTCGTAGCTCGTCCAGCGGGCGTTCGGGTTGCGGTAGACGAAGGGCAACTCCCCGGGTCCGCCGAGCCGGAGGCGGGAGTAGTCGTGGAGGAAGCCCGACCACTCGCGCACCGCGGGCCTTGCATACGACGCGCAGCCCACCGCGAGCAGCAGCAGGAGCGACAGCGACACACCGCGTGCCGACCGCGGCGATGGCGATGCCTCGCGTGGCCCACCCTCGACCGTCACAACGCTGGGATTCTTCATCGGCGCCGCGAACGCACGGCCAGCCGGTCGCATCCGCGGCGCTCGTGGCGAATTCGACCTCCCGGGGGTCCCTGCGATCTCCGTCATTCTTCGCATACGCTTTCCCTCGTTTCGGCGCGACGCATTGATCCGGGGTACGACGGCCCGGCCCGACCTTCCGGGTCGCGCAGTCGCGGCGGGGGTCGGCCCGCAACGTCAGCTCCCATCTGCCGGGAGCGTGAATTCGAAGACGGCGCCGCGCGGCTCGTTCGCGCGCACCGACAGCCGTCCGCCGTGCGCCGCGATGATCGAGTCGCAGATCGATAGTCCCAGCCCGAGCCCGTCCGCTTTGGTCGTGTAGAATGCTTCCACCACCCGCTCCCGATCCTCGGCGCGCAGCCCGGGACCCGAATCATGGACCGTGATCTGCACGCCGCCGGTGCCGTCGGCTGCGGTAGCGACGCCGAGCGCGCGCAATCCTCCCGGGTCCGCCATCATCGCCTCGACGGCGTTCAACACGAGGTTCACGATGACCTGCTGGACCTGCACCCGGTCGGCGCGCACGAGCGGGAGCCGATCGGCGAGCGTCACGTGCACCGCGACGTCGTGCTTCAGGAGCTCGCCCCGGAGCAAAGCAATGACGTCGTGGATCGCCGCGTTGACGTCCACGACGTCGCGGCGCGCCGGCGCCTTCTCCACGAGCCCGCGGATGCGCCCGATCACGTCGGCGGCGCGCCCCGCGTCCCCGACGATGCGGACCAGCGCGTCTCGCACCTCGTCGACGTCCGCAGCCTTCAACCACCGGAGCGCCGCCTGCGCATTGGTGAGCGTCGCGGCGATCGGCTGCTTCACCTCGTGCGCGATCGACGCCGTGAGCTGTCCCATGGTCGCCACGCGATTTGCGTGCGCGAGCTCGGCTTGCACTTCGCGCGCGCGGCGCTCGTGCTCGCGCGCCTCGATCTCCTTGGCGCTCAGAGCCTGCGC
>JANNPN010000149.1:0-20936 GCA_031400185.1 Polyangiaceae bacterium | reverse complement strand
GACGACGTGCATTGGGCCGACTTGCCCTCGCTGCGGATGTTGGAGTTCCTCGCGCCCGAGCTTCCCGATGCACGGCTCCTCGTCGTCGCGACCCTCCGCGAGGTGGAGACCCGGCGAGCGCCGGCGGTGGCAGCCGTCGTCGACCGTCTCGGCCGCGGCGCGCGGCGCCTGCCGCTCGCCGGCTTCACGGTGGAAGAGGTCGGACGTTTCGTCGAGGATTGCACCGGCCAGCGCGTCATCGCCGCGCTGGCGGAACGTCTGCAGCGCGACACCGACGGCAATCCGTTCTTCCTCGACGAGATCGTCCGCCGGCTGCGCGGCACCCCGGAGTGGTCGCGCTCGGCGCCGTTTCCGATCTCGCACGGGGTGCGGAGCGTCATCCGCCAACGGCTGGAGCCGCTCCCGGACGCGACCCAGCGTCTCCTCTCCGCGGCCGCGGTCGCGGGACGAGAGTTCGATCTGGCGCTCCTCGAAGCCGCCGTCGGTACGGCGCGCGCGGAGCTGCTGGAGCTCCTCGCGCCTGCGCTCGAGATCGCGGTCGTGGCGCCGGTCGCCGATCGAGCCGGCCGCTACCGCTTCGCGCACGCGCTCATCCGCGAGACCATCTACGAGCAGGTGCGGGCGAGCGAGAGCGTGGCGTTGCACCGGCGGTTCGGCGAGATCATCGAGGAGCGCCATCGGTCGTCGCTCGACGCCCACCTGCCGGAATTGGCGCATCACTTCTTCGCCGCGGCGGCGGGCGGTGCGGAGGCGAAGGCGCTCGACTACGTCGAGCGCGCCGGACGCCGCGCCCTCGAGATGCTCGCCTACGAGGACGCGGCCGATCACTTCCAGCGGGCTCTGCACCTGAACGCCATGAGCCCTCTCGCCGACCCCGAGCGCGAGTGCGAGCTGCTGCTGGCGCTGGCGGAAGCGAAGCATCGCGGCGGCCAGGGCGACGAGTCGTCGAAGGCCTGCCGTCGCGCGGCCGCCCTGGCGCGGGAGATCGGCTCGCCGAGCCTGCTGGCCCGTGCGGCGGTCGGCCTCTGCCACGCGGGCGTGGCGTGGGCCGAGTTCGGCCGGTGCGACGACACGCTCGTGCACACCCTCGAGGAAGCGCTGCATCAGCTCGGTCCGCACGACCCGCTCCGCGCCTTCGTCGTGGCGCGGCTCGCGACCGAACAGTTCTGGACCCAGCCGCTCGCGGCCGTCGATGCGCTGAGCGACGAAGCGGTGGCACTCGCCCGGAACGCCGGCGGCGGCCGTGCCCTCGCCTACGCGCTGTTGGCGCGGATCCACTGCGTCTCCGGTCCCGAAGCGTTCGACGAACGACGCGCGCTGATCGACGAGCTGCTGACCTTGAGCGGCGGCCGCGGGGAGCTGGCCATCAACGCCTACCTCTGGCGCTTCGGCGACGAGCTGCAGTTCGGAGACGGGCGCATTGCCCACGCGAGCGGGGAACGACTCATCCGCGCCGTGCAGGATCTGCGGCAGCCGCGCGATCTGTGGCTCGTGCCGTCGGTGCGGAGCCGCCAGGCCCTGCTGCTCGGCAAACTTCGACGAAGCCGAACGGCTCGCCGAACAGGTGATGGAGCACGGGGCCGGCGTCGCGAATGCGGAGCAGGCGTATCTCGCGTTCATGTTCATGGTCCGTCGTGAGCAGGGACGCCACGGCGAGATGCTCGCCGGCCTCGCGGCGTTCGCCGCACAGTCGGCGGTGGCCGTATGGCACGCGCCACTCGCACTGCTCTATGCCGAGAACGGCGAGACGGAGAACGCGCTGGCGGAGTTGGACGGCCTCACGCGCGACGGCGTGCAGGCGATCCGACGCGATCTCACCTGGCTCTTCTGCGTCGCGAGCCTCGCGGCCGCCTGCGCTGCGTGCGACAGCCGCCGGCACGCGGCGGCGCTCTACGACGCGCTGCTCCCCTACGACGGCGGCACTGTCGCGGAAGGCGTGTTCTGCTACTTCGGCCCCGTCGCGTACTACCTCGGCATGCTCGCGACCACGCTCGCAAGCCACGACGCGGCGGCCCGCCATCTCGATGCGGCGCTCGCGGCGGCCCGCGGCCTCGGTGCGCGCCCCTTCGTCGCACGGATTCTGCTCGCCCAGGCGCAGGCGCTCGAGGCCGGCGATCGTGCCGATCCATCACGCGCGGAGGGGCTGCGCCGACAGGCGGCGGAGCTCGCGGAGTCGCTCGGCATGCACGGCGTCGCGGCCGCGGCGCGATGCAATGGCGCGCCGACGGGGCAATTCGAGGGCGCGCCGACGGCGCGACAAAGCGGCGACACCACGCCGGCCGCGGATCGCGTGCAGCCCGAGCGCCGGCGTGCGACCCTTCGCCGCGAGGGCGACGTGTGGGTCATCGGCTACGAGGGCCGCACGTCGAGCATGAAGGCGATCAAGGGATTCCGCTATCTCGTGCGCTTGCTCGCATCCCCGGGGCGGGAGTTCCATGTGCTCGAGATGGCGCAAGGGACGGCGCGGCCCGCGGCGCCTGCGGCGGAGGGGTTGGGTCCGATCCTCGATGGACGAGCCCGCGGCGAGATCCGACGCCGCCTCGCGGAGCTCCGCGAGGAGCTCGCCGAGGCGGAGACTGACGACGACGAGGTCCGCGCGTCGCGGGCGCGCGCCGAGGTCGAGTCGATCGGCGACATGGTCGCCGGGGCCGTCGGCCTCGGCGGCCGGGATCGCGAGCAGGGCTCGGACGCCGAGCGCGCCCGCGCCGCGGTGACGAAGGCCGTGCGCGCCGCGATCGCGCGCATCGAGCGCTTCGATGCGGCGCTCGCCGACGTCCTCACGCGAACGATCCGCACCGGCGTCTTCTGCTCCTACGAGCCGCTCGATCCGGTGCCGATCGACTGGGACGTCGACCTGCCCGACGAGCCCGGCGGAGTCTTGGGTCGGTCCTAGGCTGCGGAACGCGAGCGGCGCGAAACGACGAACCGGACCGTTTGCTCGTCGCCCGCCGGCAGGTCTTCACGCTGGATCTCGATCGCCTCGTTGAAGTGCTCGGCGCAACCGCGAATCAGCCCGTCGGCGAGATCGGCGAGACGGCGCCTCGAGCGATAGACCATCTCGAGCCGGTCGGGTGACGGCCGACTGACGTCGAAACGCGGGAACTCCGCGCCCGGATACAGTCCGGAGAGCTCGCCGTGGATGTAGGTGTCGATGCGGTGCAAGAACCCGAGCGTCGACTCGGCGCCGGCGAAGAAGACCGGGTACATGCGCGCGAAGTAATGGAAGAGGCTGGTGCCGAAGCGACGCAGCACCTCGGCCGGCGGCCTTCCCGTCCGTTCGCCGAGCGCCCGCGCGATCTCGAGGAGCTCGCCATGATCGTACGTGGCCGCCGCCGAGTAGCGCGTCGTGCCGGGAAGCGTCGCGCGGCGGCGGGCGACCCGGCGGCTGCCTGCATCGCTCCGCACGACACGAAGACCGGGGCGGCGCTGGCGAAGGCCGCGACCAAGATGACGGCCGCCGTCTGTCGCGCCTGCGGCGGCAGCGACAAACGCTGCGGCGGCGCGGCGACCGACGATCTGCAGGTGGCCGACGTCGGGCTCCCCGCTCTCTGCCCCTACGTGGCGGTGCCGGGCGAGGCCGACAGCTGCGCCGGCGAGGTCGCCTCGCTCGGCGACGCCGTCGACTGCCTGGCGTGCACCACTCGCTACCGGGCCGATTGTGTCGCGCTCGCCGCCGACGCGTCGGCGCATCCGCTGCCTGCGGCCTGCACCCACGCGGCGCTCTGCGACCCCGGCTACACCGGCGCGGCCTGCACGACGCTGCTGCCGGAGGTCGTGCCGGAGCTCGCAAAGCTGCCGGACCCCGCGAGCTGGCTCACCGACGGCAAGAGTGGCGCGCGCTACCGGCGTGCGACGCGCCGCGAACGCCTCCGCTACGGATGGCTTCCGGGAACCTTTCTCGTCGAGGCGAAGCAGGCGCGTGCCGACGCCACGGCCGGCGCGTCGACGGTGGAGCTCGCGCTGCCGACCGCCGACGGGGAGGTTCATCACGTGCTCTTCGACCTCGCGAGCGCCGAGCGCGGTGAGCAGATGATCGAAGTGCGCGGCGAAGTGTCGGGCAAGGCGCGCGCCAAGGCCGCGTTCCCGCTCTTCTTGAACTACCTGTCGCGCACCAAGCTGGAGACGTCGTTCGAGGCGCTCGTGCGCCTGGTCGTGGTCGAGGACGGCGGCGCGGCGGTGCGCGGCATGGCCGGGTCGCGATGGCTCGACGGGTACCTGCCGACGGGAACGCTCGAGCTCGACCCCAGCCTGACGACACCGAACAGTCCGCATCCGGGTCAGCTCGTGGTCCTCGGCGTCCGCATACCCGATGCCGGCACGGCCGCGGGATGGAACCAGTGTCACGGCGAGGGAATCTGTGGGGCGTACTGCAACGTGCAGGCCATCGGGGCGCCGTGCTCGGCCGACGTCTCCAATCCGTGCTGCGAGCCCTACGATCCCGACGGTCAGCCGTCGGACGACTGCCACGACGGGTTCGACAACGACTTCGACGGCAAGATCGACGAGGGCGGCTCGCCCTCCGACAACTCGTGCCGTCACTCGGAGTACTGCACGCCGAACGGCACCCTGCCGACGCATACGCATCCGCGCGAAGCCGGAAAGCAGTTCATCCTGCTCGGCGAGATCCATCTCTGCAGCTGGTTCGCCGATCAGCTGAAGGACTGGCGTGTCGAGATGCACGTCCGCGCCGAGCACATCGTGCACGGGTACGAAGGGGAGACCGGCTACGATCCGTACCACTACCTGGCGGACCATCGCATGGGGCTGCGCTTCGTCACCGCGAAGTGCTGGATCCTCGACGATCTCGAGCAGGCGCGCGAGTGCAAGGACGGCGCGCTCGCCGACTGCGATCCCTTCGACGCGGCTCCGCACGTCTATCCCTATGCCGGTGCCGGCAACTCGTCCGGCAACTATCTCTTCGAGATGCCGCGCGCCGACATGGCGCACGCCGTCACGGTCGGCCTGTGGCAGCCCGTGAATCTCGTCCAGGTGCTGATGGCGACCGGCAAGGGTCAGCAGCTCGTCGGCGGCACGTCGCCGAGCGTCGCCGGGCGCGCCGAAGCCGCCTACAGCGTCGCCAAGTACACCGACACGTACACGTCCGAGAACTTCAACGTCAGCAACCACGAGCTCGGCCACAGCCTCGGCTTCACGCACTGCGACGCCGAGCTCTCACCGATCGACAACGTCTGCACCATCATGGGCGACGACCACAACACGACCGGGAGCTGCCAGCTGTCGGAGATCTGCAACGTGCCCGACGGCCATGCGCGTCTCAGCGCGGACAACGCCGAGGCGCTCTACGGCGCGTTGCGAAGCGGGACCGTGCTGCCGTACCACTTCGGCAACGCGCCGTGAGCGCCGTGCCGCGAGGACGAGGCTGACGTCGTGATGATCCGGCGGCACATGATGTCGTATGTGCCGCCGGTCCCGAGCGATGGCTGGAAATGCCGGTCCTTTGTCATTGCGGCCAGTGACCGGCGCCTCTATGCTTCCCTCGTGCCGTCGTCTCCTTCCTCCCCGGCGGATGCCGCCGCCGGGCCGCGTACCGTCGCGTTCCTGATCTTCGACGGCGCCCAATCCCTCGACGTCACGGGCCCGCTCGAGGTGTTCGCTCAGGCCGGCGAGTGCGCGCGGAAACGCGGGCTGCCGGCACCGTATGCCATCGAAGTCCTGGCGGAAACGCCCGGTCCGGTGCGGATGACCTCGGGCCTCCGGCTGGTTGCCGACCGGGCCTACGACGACGCGCGCGAGGGCATCGACACGCTGATCCTCGCCGGTGGTGACGTCGCTCCGGCGGCGTCCGACCCCCGTCTCCGCGCGTGGCTGCTGGATGTCCGGCCCGTGGTCCGCCGTCTGGCGTCGGTCTGCAGCGGCGCCTTCATCCTGGCCGAAGCCGGCCTGCTCGACGGCCGCCGCGTCACGACGCACTGGCTCGCGGTGCGGCTCTTCCGTCGTCTCTATCCGCAGATCGAGCTCGATGCCGATGCGATCTTCGTCCGCGACGGCTCGATCTATACCTCGGCGGGCGTGACGGCCGGCATCGACATGGCCCTCGCCCTCGTCGAGGAAGACCTCGGTCGGCCGCTCGCGCTCGACGTCGCCCGCCGCCTGGTGGTGTTCCTGAAGCGTCCCGGCGGCCAGTCCCAGTTCAGCGCGCACCTGGCGGCGCAGGCCGTCGAGGTGGAGGCGCTCCGCGGGCTCCCGCCGTGGATCCTCGAGCATCTCGGTGAGGACCTCTCGAACGATCGCTTGGCGGCGCACGTCGGCATGAGCCCGCGGAACTTCGCGCGGGTCTTCCGGCGCGAGAGCGGCTGCACGCCCGGCAAGTTCGTCGAGCGCGCCCGCGTCGACGCGGCTCGGCGCTTTCTCGAAGACGGCGACTCCGGCCTCGAGGACGTGGCGCGGCGCTGCGGCTTCGGCTCGGGTGAGCAGATGCGCCGCACGTTCATGCGCCACGTCGGCGTGGTGCCGATCGACTACCGGCGTCGGTTCCGGATCCAAACCGAGCAACCCGCGAATGCAGGAGAGACGAGATGACGTGGACCGTGACCCGACTGGCGCTGTTGTGCTCCCTCGTTGCTCCACTGACGGCGTCCGCCGCGTCGACGCCGGGGCAGGTGTGCGGCAAGTCGGCGAGCGACAGCTTGCGGAGCTGCGTGAAGAAGGTGGGGAAGCTGGAGCAGAATTGCTACCGCACGACCGGCGCCGCCTGCGCGCCCACCGACCCGAAGCGCGTCGCCGTGCTCGGCGACATCGCCGCGAAGCTGCTGAGCCGCTGCCCGGATCAAGCGACCGTACAGGCCGCCGGCTTCGGGCCGCTGCTCACCCCGGCGGCGCTGGTCGATCGCACCGAGGTCGCGTGTAGCGGCTTCGTCGCCAGTCTCGCGGCCCGGAGCTACGGCGGGCCGCACGCCGGCGTGCGAAGCGCCGCCTCCGACGACGGTCGGAAGTGTCTCGACGGCGCCTGGCGCTCCGGGCAGTCGCTCGCCGACTACGCGTTTCGTCAGCAGAGCGTCTGCATTCAAAAGACCAGCGCGGGCAAGCTCTGCGACGCCGGCAAGGTCCTGACGAAGCTCGCCGCGCGCCAGAGCTCGACGGCCGACAAGATCGCCCGCACGTGCGCCGCTCCGCTGGAGACGCTCGTGGCCGTGAATGCGGCGGTGTTCGCGGCGCGCGCGGCGGAGCACGCCCGCTGCCTGGTCGCCGGTGCCCACGGCGACACGGCGCCGTTCGTGCTCGACTGCGGTCCGCGGGCGGCGGCACCGGTGCCGGCGCGCGCCGCCGAGATCAAGGTGATCCTCCCGGCCGCCGTCTGGGGATCGCGCTGCGGCGACGGCAGCGACTACGCATTCAGCATCAAGCTCGCGCCTGCGGGATCGCCGGTGGAGAAGGTCGTCGTGCACATGCAGGGCGGCGGCTTCTGCGGCGACGGACCGAGCTGCGCGGGCAAGCCCCCGGGTCTCTTCCAGGCGCTCACCGACACGATGCCGCAGAACGGCATGATGTCGGCAACCGACGCCAGCAACCCGTTCCGCGACTGGACGAAGGTGTCACTGCCGTACTGCACGCAGGACCTCCACATCGGCGGCGGCGTCGCGACGGCGTACCCGCAAATCACCGTACAGCGCTACGGCGCGCTGAACGTGCGCGCGGCGATGCGCTACGTGCGCGACGTGATCTGGGCCGAGCTCGATGCGACCGACTCCGCGGGGTACCGGGCCGATCGTCCGCTGATGGTCTTCAGCGGCAGCTCGGCCGGTGGCTACGGCGCGGCGTACAACTACCACTGGGTGCTCGACGATCTCGGGTGGATCCATTCGACGGCGGTGCCCGACGCCGGGCTCGCCATGGACAACGGCACCCCGACGGGCGTGATCGCGCTCGGCACTGCGTCGTTGGCGCCGACCTTTCCGGGGTGGAACGCGCAACCGTATCTGCCGCCGTACTGCTTCACGGGGAGCTGCGCCGAGATCTTCATCAATCTCGAGGCGGCGAGCTCGCCCCGGCTGCTGGGCGTCCCGGAGCAGCAGTTCCTCCACATCACGAATCAGATCGACGACACCCAGGTGAACACCACCGGCTTCGGCAACCGCGGCGCGTTCGTGAACATGCTGCGGTCGAGCTGGTGCGACGTGAAGGGCACGCCCGGCGTGCACGGCTATCTGCGCGCGTCGTCGACGTCGGTGCACGGCCAGCTCAACAACGACAACTGGGACGAGGCCGTTGCGGGCGGCACCGTGCTCCGCGATTGGCTCGGCGCGGCCATGGCCGACCCGTCGGCGGTCGTCGACAAGGTCGACGAGGGCACGCTCGTCGCCGACGTCCCCGGCGTCCTGCCGTTCCCGTGCGCGCTCGACTGAGAACCGCTGCGGTCGCGCGACTCGAGCGTTCCGCCCTGCCGCGCCGCTGACTTGCTCCTTCCTAGAGCGATGGCGCGCCGAGCGCGGGACGGAACCAACGCCCCTTCAGCCATTCGAGTAGGAGCAGGCTGACCAGGCCGGCTCCCGTACTGGCGGCGAGATCATGCAGATGCAGGCGACCGAAATGAAAGAGCGACCGAGCCGGGGGCCAATACAGCGCGGCGACCAGCAGCACGCTCACGGCGCCAAGCAGGATGGCGAGCGAGCGATTGGGGCGGAGGAACGCGTGGACGAGGGACGAGGAGAACGATCGGTTCACCAGGATCAAGCCCATGTTGATGAGGACCAGCGCGGTGAACACGAGCGCTCGCAGATCGCCCTCGGGGAGCCCGACGCGGGCCGCGCCGATGAGCGTGGTGGTGAGGATCGCGAGCGCCACGACGCCTTGCACGACGGCCCACAGGATGCGGCGCGGCAGCAGCAAGGGGCTCGCGGGATCGCGCGGCGGTCGTTGCATCACGTCCGTTTCCTCCTCCTCGGCTTCGAAGACGACCGAGCAGGCCGGGTCGATGACCATCTCGAGGAACGCAATGAGGATGGGCGTGAGGATGAGCGGGAGACCCAGGAAGAGCGGGAGCAGCGCGAGCCCGGCAATGGGGATGTGCACGGCGACGATGTACTCGATCGCTTTCCGCAGATTGTCGTAGATCCGCCGCCCCAGGCGGATGGTCTTCACGATGGACCCGAAGTCGTCGTCGAGCAGCACGATCGCCGACGCTTCGCGCGCGACGTCCGTGCCGCGACCACCCATGGCGATCCCGATGTGGGCGGCCTTGATCGCCGGGGCGTCGTTGACGCCGTCGCCGGTCATGGCCACGACCTCACCGTTGGCTTTCAGGCTTTGGACGATGCGGAGCTTCTGCGCCGGTTGGATGCGCGCGAAGATCGAGGTGGATTTCACGTGGGCCGCGAGCTCTGCGTCCGACATCGCTTCGAAGTCGGCACCGCTCAGGACCTGCGTCGATTCGATCCCGGCCTGTCGTGCGATGGCCGCGGCCGTTGCCGGGTAGTCGCCGGTGATCATGACCACACGGATGCCCGCGGATCGACATTCGGCCACGGCGGCGGGCACGTTCGCGCGCAAGGGGTCGGCGAAGCCGATGAGCCCGACGAGCTCGAAATCCAGGGCGCGGAGGGATTCCGGCAGGCCGTGCGCGGGCGCGAGACCGGGACGGGACTCGGAGGTCCTGGCGACGCCGAGCACGCGAATGCCCTCCCGCGCCAGCGCGTCGGCCTGCGTGCGGAGACGGGCGAGCCGGTCGGGAGAAAGGTGACACAGCTCCGCGATCGCCTCGAGCGCACCCTTGGCGTAGGCCACTCGGCCGCGCAGGCCTTCGCCGGACAGGATGTTCGCCACGGCGAACAAATCGGGGCGTAGTCCGTACGACTTGACGATCTCCAGCCGCGCGAAGCGCAGGCGGCTGGCCTCGATCTCGGCAGTGGCCCGCGCATGGATGGCAACGTCCATCGGATCGGTGGGCTGGAGCGGGCACGCGAACAGCGCGGTTTCCAAGATGCTCCCGGTGACGTCCGCCGCCGCGACGGGTGCGGCCTGATCCTCGCCGAGGATGCTCACCACCGTCATGCGGTTCTCGGTGAGCGTGCCGGTCTTGTCCGTGCAGAGCACCGTCGTGGCGCCGAGGGTCTCGATCGCCGCCGCGCGCCGCGTGAGCACCCGCGCCCGTGAAATCCGCCACGCGCCCATGGCCATGAACACCGACATGACCAGCGGAAACTCTTCGGGCAGCAGCGACATGCCGAGCGCGATGCCTCCGAGCATGGCCTCGAGCCAGGAGCCGCGTAGCAGGCCGTAGAGTAGCACCATCAGTCCGCCGGCCAGAGCGCCGACGATGGCGAAGTCGCGGACCAGCCACCGCATCTGCAACTGGAGGTGCGGCTGCTCGGTCTCGATGGTCCCCAACGCCCGTCCGATTTTGCCCATCTCGCTGCGGAGGCCCGTCGCGTGCACCCGAGCTCGTCCGGTGCCGCGGACGACCAGGGTTCCGGCGAACAGGTAGGGCAGGTCCTCGCCACCCGGTCCCGGCACGACGCCCCCGGTGGCGGGGGACGCCGGCCCGACCGCCTTCCGCACCGGCACCGACTCTCCGGTGAGCAGCGATTCGTCGAGCAGGAGATCGTCGGCGGTGAGCAAGGTCGCATCCGCGGCCACGCGATCACCCTCGCCGATCACCAGCAGATCACCGGCGACCACCTCCCGTCCGGCGATCTGCATGCGCGTGTCATCGCGGACCACCAGCGCGCGCGGGCTCGCGAGATTGCGAAGCGCTTCCAGGACCCGCTCGCTGCGCGTCTCCTGGACGATGGTGATGCCGACCGACAAGCATGCAAACGCCAGCAGGAGCACCGCCTCGATGCGGTCGCCGAGCAGCAGGTAGACGATGCCGCCGCCGATCAACAGGGCGAACATGGGCTGGCGGACGACCTCCAGCAGGATGCGCAGCGCGCCGCGGTGATCGGGCGCGGGGAGCTCGTTGTAGCCATCCGCGCTCAGACGGCGGGCTGCTTCGTCCGAGCTCAAGCCCGCGTAAGGTTCCATGGGCACCTGCCTTACCAGGTCACGGCCGCCGGGTTCACTCCGCGGGTCTCGGCGAGGTGTGCTCCCCACTTCGTGGCCTAGGATTCAGACGCGCGGCCGATCGCGCACGGAACGACGGGACACATGCCGTGCCCCCACACTATGAATGCGGGGCGCGACCAGCGACCGGCGGCGACGCTTCCTCGCCATTCTTCATGCGTGCGCCTGGCACGTTCGATGCTGCAGAGCGCCAGTGTCGAAGGAGGAGAAACGATGCGCTCGACGATGATCACGCTCTTCGCCCTCTTGCTCGTCGCGTGTGGGGGCTCCGATGACCACGGGGACCCCGACGGCGCCGGTCGCGCACCGATCGAGTTCCGCTGCGCCGCCGATCACGATGTGGGTTTCGTTCAAGACGGAAGCGCGGTCACGTTGACGCCGCCGTACGCGGTCGCAACCACGACGGCCGGGGTGAGCGTTTCGGTGTTTCCCGAGGATCCGAAGCTGCTGGAGCTTCTGATCGTGCAAATTTATGTCGGGAGCCGTCGCGCTGAATCCACCGAATGCACCGTGGTGCTCACCTTCCAGAATCCACCCGAGGATCCACGAGGCGTTCGCGTGGGTGCTCGGGATGGCACGACGTTCCGCCTCGAGCAGGCCGACCTCGTAGAGGCCGTGCGGCTGCTGCAGGCGTTCAACAGTTCGAGATGCGACGACGTCCGGGAGCCCAGCGATCTCGCACTTGCCAAGCTTGAGATCACGCCCGGCCAGGCGGGCGTGTCCCCGCATCTCGATGCGGTGGCCTTCGGACGAACCGCCGACACCCTGCCGACGGCCGCGACGTCGCCGCCGGACTGTCTTCAGCCGTAAGGCCCGTCGGCAGCAGCCGACGGTGCGGCCGAGGGTGCTCCCGGCGATGGTCACGGTCATGTGGCGCCGCGTTCGACCACAGCGAGGTACGACTCGGGCGCGCGCCATGCACCATGGCGCCTGATGAGTCTCGATCTCATACTTCTGGTCCCCATTTCAGAGGGCCTCGGCGCGTCACGTTGCGCCGTTGGTCGCGGCCGCCTGAGCGAACACGCAGGTGGAACGGCAACTTCGCGTGCGGCTGTTGCAGGTGCGCGCACCCACACGCTCCGCGATCTGCCGTGCGTACGCGCGGCACATCCGTTGCGATGGAGAGAGCATCATGCGCAACGCACTATCGATGTACCGGGGCGTCGGCTGTCTCGCGACGCTCATCGCGATTCTCTTCAGCTCCGTGGACGCAACCGCCTACACCGGACGGCTCGCGTGGTCGCCGGTCGCCGGCGCCACGGGCTACATGATCTACGTCGGCAAGGGCGCCAATCCGTACGGCGCCGGCGTGAACGTCGGCGCGCGTGCGCCGGACGCCGATGGCCGCGTGCGCTACGCCCTCGCGAACCTCGACATGGAGGTCACGAATCATTTCGTGGTGGTCAGCTACAATGGCGCCGGGACGGAGAGCGTGCACTCGAACGAGCTGCAGCTGGCGTATGCTTCCGTCGCCGCCGTGGTCGACTCCGACGGCGACGCTCTCACCGACAAGGCCGAGGATCGCAATCTCAATCGCGGGGTCGATGTCGGTGAGACGAATCGCCACGACGCCGATACCGACGGCGACGGGCGGAGCGATGGAGCCGAGGTCGCGGCCGGCACGAACGCGCTCGATGCCAACGATCCGAGCACCACGGGCCCGGCCGCGACGCCGACCCCGATTCGCACCGCGGCGCCCACTAGGACGCCGAACCCGAACGCGACCGGGACTCCCCCGACCGCCTCGTGCGACCCCGCGGAGCAGGACGGCTGCGCCCTGTCCTACCGCTTCCCTTTCGAGGGATGGACGGACGGCAGTCGCCTCGGCGCGTGGAGCGTGCAGGCGAACGACGCCGGAACCCAGGGTCCGGTCCTCGTCACCGAGAGCGTCGGCGGCACCAAGTTCAGCATCGCCTATCCGGCGCGGCCGGACCTCGGCGTCGCATTGCCGCTCTTGTCCTTCACCGTCCGCGCCGACGACGTTTTCACCGTCGCGCTGACCGTAGGGGCCACCAATGGCCACGACTACGTACTCACGTACAGCGCGGTCGACGGCGTCCCGACCACCCGCCGGCGGGCGGCGACGTTCCCCCTCGGCACTACGGCCAGCAACTCGGTATTCCAGACGACGATCCGCGATCTCGCGGCCGACCTCCACACCGCGTTCGGGGTGGACTTCGCGACCGTCGAGCAGGCGGAGCTGGCCGGCACGATGCGCGTCGCCGAGCTCGCGCTCTTCGCAGCGGGTGGCGTCGAGGCCCCGGAGCCGGCGACGGAGCTCGTGCTTCCGCTGGCCGGCTGGAGCAAGCGGGGCGCGGGGACGATCGTGCACAACGAATACGCTCCTGCCCTCGATGCCCCGACGCTCAGCGCCGTCCCGACCGACGTCGATCGGCCGCGCCTCGTGGCGGGGTTTCCCGCCAAACGCGACATCCTGGCCGCGCCGTTCCGTACCCTCTCGCTCGCCGTCCAGACCAACGGGACCTTTACGATCGAGGTGCGCGTCCGTCTCGCCAAGGGCATCGCGACGCTGACCTACGAGCCGGGAGTCACGAGCCCCGAAGTCCGCGGGTCGCGCCACACGCTACCCCTCGAGTTGCTCCCGATCGACGGAAGCGCCTACCAGCTCGTGACCGTGGACCTCGGCGCCGACGTCGAGCGCGGCCGCCCCGGCGCCGAGATGCGGGGCATCCTCAGCGTCCGCATGCACGGCCAGTTCGAAGTCGGCGACATCGTCCTCGCCGACCCGATCGACTGACGGGAGACGCGACGAGCGACAGGACGGGCGGCGTCGACGACGGCGCCGCTCGCCCGGTGGCTCACCGCACCGATTCAGCCGATCGGAGCTCCCGCAAGCTTCCCTCTGTCATCCCAGCCACCATCCCGCGCGCGACCCACTTGCGCCCCTCTTCGAGCACGAGCATTCCGAGCGCGAAGGGAATGATGAAGAGCCAGACGGCCAGCGGAATCGGCGCGGTCCCGAAGAGGGCGTTGCCCCACGGCGTGTAGTCGATCAGCGCGATGAGAGCGATCTCGGTGGCCACCCCGGCGAGGAGGAGCTTGTTGCTGAAGAGGCCGCGTGCGAGCACCGACTCGCGGTTGCTGCGGCAGAGAAACACATTGGCGATCTGCATGACGACGATGGCGCTGAGGCAGGCGGTCGTCGCCTGCAGATAGAGCCCGTCGTGGGCCGCGAGCTTCTCGCCGACATGCCAGCCGCCCTGGCGCAGGACGAACCAGTACGCGCTCATCGCGGCAACGGCCTGCATCGGGCCGAGGAAGAGGTACGCGCGGGCAAGCATGGGCCAGTTCAGCAACCGGTCGGCCCGCGGACGCGGCGGCGCGTTCATGATGTTCGGGGCTGGTTTTTCCGCACCGAGGCCGAGCGCCGGGAGCATGTCGGTGCCGAGATCGACCGCCAGGATCTGGATGACCGTGAGCGGCAGCGGAACGCGGAACACGACGAACGCGAGATACGGAATCAGTTGCGGCACGTTCGACGTGAGGATGTACGTGAGGAAGTTGCGGATGTTGGCGAAGACGGCACGCCCTTCCTCGATCGCGCTTACGATGCTCGCGAAGTTGTCGTCGAGTAGCACCATGTCGGCCGCCTCGCGCGCGACGTCGGTGCCGCTCCGGCCCATGGCGATGCCGACGTCGGCCCTCCGCAAGGCTGGTGCGTCGTTCACCCCGTCGCCAGTCACGGCGACGATCTCGCGCTTGTCCTGCAGCGCGCCGACGATCCGCATCTTCTGCTCCGCCAGCACGCGAGCGAACACGATCTCCGGCGCGTCGAGCGCGAGCTGGAGCTCGGCGTCCGAGAGATGCCCGAGCTGCTCGCCGGTGATCACGACGGGTGCGGCCGAGCGCACCAGCCCGATCTCGCGGGCGATTGCCGTCGCCGTGTGGGGATGATCACCCGTGACCATGATCACCTTGATGCCGGCGTCGCGGCATCGCTGGAGGGCGGCGGCGACTTCCGGACGCGGGGGATCCTCCAGGCCGACGAGTCCGGCAAGGGTCATTTCCTGTTCCGCGTTCGCCAGGTCGACACGCGGGGACGACGTGCGCCAGGCGAAGGCCAGCACGCGCAGGCCGTTCTCGGCCATGGCCTCGGCCGCGGCGCGGAACGTCGCGGCGAGATCGTCCGACAATGCGACGGCCCCATCATCCATTGCCACGCGTGTGCACCGTGGCAGCACGACCTCCGGCGCGCCTTTGCAGTAGAGCACCTGACCCTCCGGCTCGGCATGGACGGTCGAGAGCCGCTTCCGCTCCGAGTCGAACGGGATCTCGTTCACGCGCGGGTTGGGCGGCAGCGCGGGCGCTGCCTCGGCGGCAAGCTCGACGAGCGCAACTTCCATCGGATCCCCGAGCCAGCGGGGCCCGGCGGCAGAACGCGCGTCTTTCAGATCGTGACAGTGCGCCGCGACTTCCACGAAGCGACGATGGAGGCCGACCAGCGATGCGAGGTGATCGGCGGTCGCGTCGAACGTCCGGCCGGCAACACAGAGTCTCCTGACGGACATCCGATTCTGGGTGAGCGTGCCGGTCTTGTCGGTGCAAATGACCGAGGTGCAGCCGAGCGCCTCGACGGCGGGCAGATGGCGAATGAGCGCGTTCCGCTTCGCCATCCGTTGCGAGCCGATCGCGAGCGCCAGCGTGACGGTAGGGAGCAACCCCTCCGGGACGTTCGCCACGATGATGCCAATGGCGAAAATGAAGTTCTCCCAGAACGACAGCCCGATGGCGCGACCGATCAGGAAGAAGGTCAGTCCGAGCGTGAGCGCGAAGCCGGCGACGATTCGGCTGACGCGGGCGATCTCGAGTTGCAGGGGGGAGACCGTGTCGGCGGTCGCCTGCGTGAGCTGGGCGATCTTCCCGAACGCTGAACGGGAACCGGTCGCGAAGACGAGCGCCTTCGCTTCACCGGAGACGAGCGAGGTGCCGGCAAGCAGCATGTTGCGGCTGTGCATCGGCTCAGGCTCGTCGCACGGTCCCGCATCACGCGACACCGGGAGCGACTCACCGGTGATGATCGCGTTGTTCACCCGGACGCTGAACGCCTCCACGAGGCGGCAGTCGGCGGGAAGAATGTCGCCGGCTTCGAGCAGGATCAGGTCGCCCGGCACGAGCTCGGCCGCGGGCACCTGCCGCACGGCGCCGGCGCGCACGACCTTCGTCGCGCTGGGCAAGAGCTTCTTGAGGGCCGCCAGCGCCTGCTCCGCGCGATAGGCTTGCCAGAACGAGAACACGCCATTGATCACGATCACGCCGATGATCGCGAACCCGAGCGTCGCCATGCCTTGCCCCGGCTCGCGCCACCCGGCCACGAACGCGAGCACCGCGGCGATCCACAGAATCATCGCGAAGAAGTGGACGAACTCTCTGGCAAAGGTGAGCAGCAGTGACTCGTGCGCGGTCTCCGCCACTTCGTTTCGCCCAAACTGCACGGTCCGTCGCTGCGCCTCGACGTCGGTCAGGCCCGCGGTTGCGCTCTTCAGGCTCACGAAGGCGTCGGCGACCGTCAGCTGGGCGATTCTCATGGCGTACTGCTAGCGCATGCTTGTAGTAGCTCGATCGCAATGCCGTAAGCGCGGCGTCCTACGCGCGTAGCTCTACGTTCGAGCGACTCTCGTCACGATGGCGCGACATGGAAGCTGGCGTGCGACGTTCCACTGGGGCCGATGTGGACGGTTTCTTGCTGTCTTTCGAAGCATGCAGCACTCGAAGGCAGGGTCGCGAGAAACAGACGGGATGGTGAGGCTCCCTGACGCCATTCGTGTGGCGCCCGTCATTTCGACCTGATTCCCGTCTAGGTCAATGAGAACCACGCCCCCGAACGGTCGGCATGCTCTGCGGGATTGGAACGCTACCGCACCAGCGGGGCGCATCCGCCATCCCTCGCCTGCATGGCTGGCCATCCTGCGCCACCGCATCTCGGGGGCCCGCGCCATGACGTTCGGCGCGATCGCGGCGTATGCGTTGTTCCTGCACGCGACGAGTCTGCCGGCGATGCCGCTCCACATCGTCCTTCCGCTCACGATACTCGAGATGGCGCTCGTGGTGCCCTACCGTTGGTGGTACACGACGGATCGCGCGCGCGGAGCGCTGCTCGCCGTCACCTTTGCGGTCGACCTGATGCTGCTGCCGGTCGTGCTCTGGGTGATTCCAGACCTGCCCGTCCTCCTCCACCTGCTCTACCTCCTCGTGATCACACCGGCCACGCTCGCGTCGGTAGCGGGGGGCTTGGTGACAACGGTCGTGGCGAGCCTCAGCCACGTCGCGCTGGTGCTGGCGCGCAACGGGCCCACCGTCGACACCGTCGACCTCTTCGGTCCCGTGGTGCTCTTCCTGCTGGTTGGGCAACAAAGCATCTACTACAGTCGCCGCGTCGCGCAGCTGGCGCGCGAGGCCCACACCGACGCGACCATCACCGCGGCGCTCCTGCGTGTTTCGCACGAGCTCGCGAGCCAGGTGACGAGCGCCGCGCTCCTGCAGCACGTCGCGAGCCTCGTGCGCGAGCTCACGGATGGCGACTGGGCCTGCGTACTGTTCCGTGACCCGCGCCGCGAGACGTATCGGATGGCCGGCCTGGTTTCGCGCACCGGCATCATCGACGAGGAGGTGCGGTCGGTCGAGTTCGCCCCCGATGACTTCCCCGCAGCCCTGATCGCGCGCGCCGGCACGGGTTGCGTCGTCATCGAGCGCGACGACCCGGTCATCGACGCCACGCTGCGGGCCCGCTGGCGGCTCGGAAAGCTGGCGGCGACGACCCTGCGGCGCGCGAATGCGCCGGTCGGGCTCTTGCTCATCGGCCTGGACGAGGGGGAGCTCGATACCGTGACGGAGCGCCTCCTCGTCGGCATCGCGGCGCAGGCGGTGCTGGCGCTCGAGAACGCGCGTCTCCTCGAGGATCTGCGCGCGGCGAGCGAGCTGAAGTCGGAGTTCGTCGCCACGATATCGCACGAGCTCCGTTCGCCGCTGAACGCCATCCTCGGTTACGTCGAGATGCTGCACGAGGAGGACGGCGAGCCCGGACGCGCAACACGCGAGGGCCGCCGTGCGCTCCTCGAGCGTGTCGACATCCACGCCCGGGAGCTCCTCGAGATGATCACGGCGACGCTCGACGTCAGCCGCCTCGAGGCGGGCCGCTTGCCGGTCGCGCTTGCGCCGCTCGACCTGACCGTTCTCCTCGCCGATTTGCAGACGGGGATTCCGGACTACTGGCACAAGCCTGCGGTGCAGTGCACCTGGACGATCGGGGAGCTCCCGACGATCGCGACCGATGCCGCGAAGGTGAAGACGCTCGTTCGAAATCTCCTACAGAATGCGCTCAAGTTCACGGACCGAGGGTACGTGGAGGTCCGCATCGGCGTGACGGCCGCCGCGTCCCGGGACGAGGATCCCGGCAGCGCCCGACTCGAGATAGCCGTGACCGATACGGGGATCGGCATCACGCCAGAACGCCAGGCGGTGATGTTCGAGATGTTTCGCCAGGGGGACGGATCCAACTCCCGTCGCCATGGCGGCGTCGGGCTCGGCCTCTATATCGTGCAGCGCCTGGTGTATGCGCTCGACGGCACGGTGCGGGTCGAGAGCGCCGAGGGCGTCGGCAGCACCTTCACGATCTCGGTGCCCGTGCGGATCGTCGGCGCGCCTGCGCGTGACGCGGACGCAGAGACGGACGCCGTCGAGTCGAGGAGAAGCGCGGGAACCGCGCTGGCATGGCCGAAGACGCGGCAGCTCGGCCGATGAAGCGCGCCAGGATACCGGAGCGTCCAGGCGTACTCCGATTCGTCGTCATCACCCTCATCCCCCTGGCACTGGCACTCACGTCGTGCGGGAGCTCGGAGGCGACCACTCCGGCGGCGACGTCAGTCGCCGTCGTTGAGCTCAGTCAGGGCGTTCAGGATGGTCCCGTCGACGTCGAGGTGGGCGGTCCGACGCAGATCAACTACCGCAAGATCACGATCACGCCCGGTGCCGGCACGGGATTGCACTGTCACTACGGCCAGCTGCTCGCGGTCCTCGAGCAGGGCGTCTTCACCCACTATGCACCGATCTATCCGACCGGCGTCCACCAGTACGTGGCCGGCGAATCCATCGTCGAAGGTGCGAGCTACGTCCACGAAGGCAAGAACGAAGGCACCGAAGACGTGGTTCTGTGGGTCACCTATGTGACGCCCGCGGGAAAGCCTCTGGCCGAAACCGACCTGGCCAAGTGCGGACACTGATCTCGTCGCAACGACGACGGCGACGGCGGGACGATGTGACGCGCACACGCCCTGGCATGCCGTGTGTGTATTGATCTCGCGTGACGCCGGTTCATACGCTGAGTGTGATTGCAAAGCACGGTGAGTGTCATCGAGCCACGCGATCGCACAAGTCACCCGCAGTCGGATCGATCACTGCTTCGCGCACCTTCCCTTCCTCGCTCAGCGACGATCATCCGTTCCGCCGAGCGTTCGGGAGGTGAGAGTCATGCGCAGGTCGTCGTTGGTGGGGTTGGTGTTCTTGTCGTTGGTGGTGCCGCTGGTGAGCGCCGCCCGCGTCGAAGCCGAAGTCGGCAAATGCCGCGCCGCGATCCTCCGCGCGGCGACGAACTATGGGCAGACGCGCTTCAAGGTGCTGCAGCGCTGTGAGGATCGAATCGTCCGTGGCAATTTGCCGCCGACCACGGATTGCGCCGGGGGTCCGGGCGATCAGACGCGGCTCGCGCGCGCCGCGGCGCGGATGCGGACGGCGATCGCGAACAGCTGCGGCGGTGCCAACCGCTTCTGCGACGCCACGGACGTCGGCGGCGATGCCGACGACCCACCGGCGTCCGTCGGGTTTGCCTCGACGTGTCCCGACTTCGAGGCGAGCGGCTGTAGCGGCGATGTCGTCGACTGCGACGACGTCGCCGGGTGCCTGATCTGCATCGCGCAGAGCGCCGTCTCGCAGGGCATCGATCTCTATTACGACGCGCTGATCCCCACCAACGCGCGCG
The DNA here is from genome assembly GCA_031400185.1 of Polyangiaceae bacterium. Classification (GTDB taxonomy): domain Bacteria; phylum Desulfobacterota; class Binatia; order UTPRO1; family UTPRO1; genus UTPRO1. The sequence goes on along the minus strand of JANNPN010000149.1, from coordinate 925 downwards.
CGCAACGGACGCTCAACCGGTGCCAGCGCGCAATCGGCAAGAGCGCCGTGAAATTTGCCACGACCAAAGAGCGCCTGCTCGCGCGCTGTTGGAAGGCCGTGAACGGCGGACAAGCGGTGTCTCCGTGTCCCGTTCCCGGCGACGGCAAGACGCAGCTCGCGATCGAGCGCGCCGAGCGGCGGCTTGCAAAGAGCGTCTGCGCGGCCTGCGGCGGTGACGACGGACAGTGCGACGGCGTCGTCACGATGACGAGCGGACAGAGCTTCGCCGCCGGCTCGCAGATCGCGGGGAGCGGCGCCAACGACGACATCGCCCCCGCGCAGATCGGCTTCGCGACGAATTGCGACGCGGTGACGATACCGGGCGGCACGAGCTGCGCGGGCAGCGTGAGCACGCTCGCCGAGCTCGTCGCGTGCACCGATTGCGTGACCGAGTTCAAGGTGGACTGCATGGACCGAAGCGCGGTGCCGGCCTTCGTCTCGTATCCGCCCGAGTGCCAGGTCCCGGTGCCCACGCCGACCGCGACCGTGACCCCGACCGGGACCGCGACGGCCACGCCCACCCCAACGGCTACCGCGACGCCGACGGTCACCGCGACGCCGACGGTTTCCGTGACCCCGACACCGACTACGACGCCGACCGCCACGGCCACTGCGACGGAGACCGCCACGCCCACGGTCACGGCCACCGCGACGGAGACTGCTACGCCTACGGTCACGGTCACCGCGACGGAGACCGCCACGCCGACGCCGACGGTCACCGCAACGGAGACCGCCACGCCGACGCCGACGGTCACCGCGACGGAGACCGCCACGCCGACGCCGACGGTCACCGCGACGGAGACCGCCACGCCCACGGTCACGGCCACCGCGACGGAGACCGCCACGCCGACGCCGACGGTCACCGCAACGGAGACCGCCACGCC
>JANNPN010000198.1:0-35791 GCA_031400185.1 Polyangiaceae bacterium | reverse complement strand
CGAAAGCGCAGCCAGGGCGGAAAGATGTGTCCCAGGATCGCGGCCAGCCCAGCGGCCATGGGCACCCAGGCGGGTCCGCCCCAGGTGGTGGCGGCGAGCGTCGGGAGGGTTCCCTTGAGGGCGTCGAGCAGCATGACGAAGATGCCCCAGCGCTTGCCGAGCACGCGCGCCACGTTCGTCGCGCCAATGTTGCCGCTCCCGATGTCGCGTGGGTCGACCCCGCGACGGCGTGCGAGCCATACGCCGGTCGGAATCGACCCGCACACGTAGGCGATCGCGATGAGTGCGAGGAGCGTCATGGTGCGGCGTTCGTCGAGTCGCCGCCGCGCGTGGCGGTAGCCACCCGATTCACGAAGGTCAGCTGGATCTTACGGCACGGAGAGGAGAGTCGGGGTGACTGGATTTGAACCAGCGACTTCTGCGTCCCGAACGCAGCGCTCTGCCAGTCTGAGCTACACCCCGTCAAAGGAAACCGAAGGGTTGCGTAACATAGGGGAACAAGAAAGCAAAGTCCCGCAGCTACCCGCCGGCACTCGTGCGGTGCTATGTCCCGAGCTCTGTTCCAGGGATGCTGCGGCGCATCGCGGTGATCGCCGCCGCGTAGTCCGGCGCGCCGAAGACCGCCGTCCCGGCGACGATGACGTCGGCGCCCGCCGCGGCCGCAGCGCTCGCATTTTCGACCGTGATGCCGCCGTCGATTTCGATCAGGAAGCGGGCGTTCAGCCGCTCGCGCATAGCGCGTGCTTCGCTGAGCTTCGCGAGAGCTTCCGGGATGAACTTTTGCCCGCCGAAGCCTGGATGCACGCTCATCACGAGCAGCATGTCGAGCTCCGCCGCCGTCGGTGCGAGGACCGCGACCGGCGTCTCCGGATTGATCCCGACGGACGGGCGCGCGCCGCGGCTCCGGATCTCGGCGATCAGCTCCCGGGGTTCGGGGCACGCTTCATAGTGGATGGACATCCAGTCGGCGCCAGCGTCGATGAAGCGCGGGGCATAGCGCTTCGGATCGCTCACCATCATGTGGACGTCGAGCGGGAGCGAGGTCGCGCGCCGGATGACCTTCACCACGTCGGGGCCCATCGACAGGTTCGGCACGAAGTGGCCGTCCATGATGTCGACGTGGAACCAATCCGCGCCGGCGCGCTCGGCCGCCTGCACGTCCTCCGCGAGCCTGCCGAAATCGGCCGACAACACCGAAGGAGCGATCACACGGGCGCGGCACACGGCGGAACGGGTATAGCGATCGCCCTCCCACCCCCGCAAGGCGAGCGGTGACGCCTTCGCTCAACGATGCCGCACGCGCACGGCATAAAATCCGTCGAGGCCGTCGCGCTGCGGCAGCGTCATGAGCGCCCCGGCGTCGTCCACCAGGGCGCGGGCGGACGCCGGAAGCACGTCGTCGGCGCGCTCGCGACGGAGCTCGGGGTGCGCCGCGAGCCAAGGCTCGACGACCCCTTCGTTCTCCTCGTCGGTGAGCGTGCACGTCGCGTACACGACGATGCCGCCGGGCTTCAGGAGCGGGGTCACGGCGTCGAGGATCCGACGCTGGGTCGTCGCGAACCGCCGGAGATCCGCCGGCGTCCGCCGCCAGCGGATCTCCGGGTGCGCGCGCAGCGTACCGAGCCCGCTGCAGGGCGCGTCGACGAGTACCCGCTCGAACGCACGCCGAGGAAACGTCGCGTCCGCCGACCGGGCGTCGAGCGTCACTGCCGCGATCGAACGCAGACCGAGGCGCTGCGCGTTGCCGGCGATCAGGCGCGCCCCCCGCCGTTTGTGGTCGGCGGCGACGATGAGCCCGCGGTCGGTCATCCGCTCGGCCGCATGCGCCGACTTACCGCCCGGCGCGGCGCACGCGTCGAGCATCCGCATGCCGGGTCGCGGGTCGAGGAGCCACGTCACCAGCTGCGAGGCCTCGCCCTGCACGCTGAACGCCCCGTCCCGCCACCCGGGAAGCGCGTGGGGATCCGCGCCATGGACGAGCACGGCATCGGGGGCGAAGCGGCCGGGCTCGCATGCGACCCCGGCTGCGGTGAGACGAGCGACGAGCGCCAATTGCTCGCCCGGGCGCGCGCGCAGCACCGTCGGGGCGGCATCGTTGTCGGCCGCGAGCAGCCCGCGGACGCCCTCGTCTCCGAAGCGCTTCCGCCAACGCTCCACGAGCCAGCGCGGGTGTGAGAACGCGACCGCGAGGTGCTCGTCGGGGTCGGCCGCCGGATCGGGAAGCGGCAGCGTGGCACGCTCGCGCACGGCGCGGCGGAGCACGGCGTTCACGAGGCCGCTGGCGGGGGGCACGTGCCGCTTCACGAGATCCACGCTCGTCGCGACGGCGGCGTGCGGCGGCACCCGGTCGAGGAGCGCGACCTGATACAGCCCGAGGCGCAGCACGACGCGAACGCGCGGGTCGAACGTCACGGGATCGCGATTGGACAGACGGGCGAGCTGCCAATCGAGCCGGCCTTGCCACGCGAGCGTGCCGTAGACGAGCCGGCTCGCGAGCCCGCGGTCGCGCGCTGCGAGCGTCGACACCGCGAGCGCCGCGGCGAGCACGGCATCGGCGTATGCCGAGCCGTCGTCGACGCGAAGGAGCACGTCGAACGCGAGCGAGCGCGCGGCGAGCGGGTCGGTTTCGGCCATGCGCTCCGCCTACTCGAAGCGCGCGTCGTTGCCGAGGCGCGCGCCGGCGGCGAACGCCGCCGCGGCCATCGCCTTCTTCCCCTCGGCTTGCAGGGTCACGACCTCGAGCACGCCGCGGCCCGTCGCCACCGTGAGAGTCGATCCGTCGACCCGGATCGCGCCGGGAACCGCGCCGCGCGCATTCGTGTCGACGATCCGCACGGCGAGGATCTTGACGGTGCGGCCCGCAAGAGTCGTGAAGGCCGACGGCCACGGCGTGAATGCCCGCACCGCCCGCTCGATCGCGGCGGCCTCCGCCGTCCAATCGATGCGGCCGTCGTCCTTGCTGAGTCGTGACGCATAGGTCGCGGCGCTCGAGTCCTGGGGCTCGGCGTCGAGCCCCGTCGTCCGGAGCCGCGCGAGCGCCTCGCGGAGCGCCGTGGCGCCGAGGTCGGCGAGCGCGGTCGTCAGGCTCTCGGTGGTGTCGTCGGGTGCGATCGGCCGCGTCTGTTTGAGGAGCATGTCGCCCTCGTCGAGCCCCTCGCTCATCAGCATGATGGTGATGCCGGTCTCGGCGTCGCCGGCACGGATCGCGGCGGCGATCGGCGCGGCGCCGCGATGGCGCGGCAGGAGCGAGGCGTGCACGTTCACCGGCGCGAGTACGGGCATCGTGAGCAGCGCGGGCGGGAGGATCCTGCCGTACGCCGCGACGACGAGGAGATCGGGCTTCCACGCGGCGATGGCGTCGAGCGTGGCGCCGGCGCGAACGCTCGCGGGTCGCAGGAGCGGGATGCCGAGCGCCAACGCCGCTGCTGCCACCGGCGACGGCTGCGTGCCGAGCCCGCGCCCGCGCGGACGATCGGGTTGCGAGACGACGCCGGCGACCGTCGTCTCCGCGGCGAGCGCCCGCAGGCTCGGGACGGCGAACGGGGGCGTTCCCATGAACACGGACCGCAGCGGCCGATCGGCCGGCCAGAGCAGCATCCGTCCGACCGGCGCTAGATCATCACCCGGCGCGGCGCGGGCTCCTTACCATCACGATCCATCTTCTTGAGCTTCCGTCGGTAGAGGTCGCGCTTGAGGCGGCTCAGGTGATCGAGGAACAGCGTGCCGTTCAGGTGATCGATCTCGTGTTGCAGCGCGACCGCCAGGAGCCCGGTTCCCTCGACCTCGATCTCCTTCTGGTCGGTGGTCCAGGCCTTCACGAGCACACGTTCGGCGCGCAGCACCTCGGCCTGATAGTCGCGGACCGAGAGGCAGCCTTCCTCCCAGAGCACCTCGCCCTCGGACTCGGCAATGAACGGGTTTACGAGCTTGAGTAGCTGCTTGCCTTTGTTCTCGTGGTCGACGTCGAGCACGATGACACGCTCGGAGATGCCGATCTGTGGGGCGGCGAGGCCGACGCCCGGGGCCGCGTACATCGTCTCGACCATGTCGTCGATCGTCTTGGAGACGACCCCGTCGATGGTCGTGACGTCGTGTGCGACCTCCTTCAGGACGGGCGCCGGGTACGTGTAAATCCTCCGAATCACGAGGGTTTCATAACATGCTGACCGGATCGACATCAACGACGAGGCGGATGGTGCGAGCCGCCGACGACGCCCGCCATGCCGCGTGGATCATGCGCGCCACGTCCCGGAGCGCTCGGGTGCTCGCCGAGCTCAGAATGAGCTGCCAGCGATACCGACCGCGGAGCCGCTCGAGCGGCGCCGGCGCGGGTCCGCGCAGGACGACGCCGGTCGCAGCGCTGCGCTCGCGGACGGCGATCGCGAGCGATTCGGCGAGCGCGCCCGTTCGCTCGAGATCCGGTCCCTCGAAGCGGAGCGCCGCCAAGCGCACGAAGGGCGGGTAGCTCGTCTCGCGGCGGTTCTCGAGCTCGAGCGGCGCGAAGCTCGCATAGTCGTGCGCGGCCGCCGCGACGAGACTGTGGTGATTCGGCCGGTACGTCTGCACCAGCACGCGCCCGGGACGATCGCCGCGCCCCGCCCGTCCAGCGACCTGCGTCAGCAGCTGGAACGCGCGCTCGCCGGCCCGAAAGTCCGGCATACTGAGCGCCACGTCGGCGAGCAGCACGCCGACCAGCGTGACCCCCGGAACGTCGTGGCCCTTCGCGACCATCTGGGTGCCGATCAGCACGTCGAGCCGCCCGGCGCTCCACGCCTCGAGGATCCGCCGATGCGCACCCGCGCGCGTGGTCGTGTCGCGGTCGAGCCGGCCGACGCGCGCCGCGGGGAAGATGCGCGCGATCTCCGCTTCGACGCGCTCGGTGCCGAGGCCGAGCGCTACCAGTACGCCGCGCTTGCAGGCCGTGCACGTGACCTCGCCTGCCGCGCGGGCGTAGCCGCAATGGTGACAGAGCAGCGCCGACCGCCGCCGGTGCAAAGTGAGGCTCACGCTGCACGACGGGCAGCCGGCCGGCTCGCCGCAGACGAGGCAGTGCATGGCGCTCGCGAAGCCCCGCCGATTCAGAAAGAGCAGCGTCTGCTCGCCGCGGGCGAGGTTGTCCTCGATCGCGGTGAGGAGCGGCGGCGAGAAGAGGGCCGCCTCCGGCGCATGGGGAACCGCAGCCGGAGCGCCGTCGGCCTCGGGCGTTCGGGTCGTCACCGGGCGGCCGCTCGGGCTCCGGAGGTCGACGATCGTGACGTCGGGAAGCGGCCGGCCGTGTACGCGCTCGGGCAGCTCGAGGCGGCGGTACTTTCCCTGCAGCGCCTGATGGTGGGTCTCGATCGACGGTGTCGCCGACCCGAGCACGACCGGGACGCCCGCGAGCTGCCCGCGGACGACGGCGAGGTCGCGACCGTGGTACCGAAGTCCCTCGTCCTGCTTGTAAGCGGCGTCGTGCTCCTCGTCGACGATCACGAGGCCGAGGTCGACGAGCGGGGCGAAGACGGCCGAGCGGGTCCCGACGACGATGCGCGCCTCGCGGCGCGCGATACGTCGCCACTCGTCCCAGCGCTGCCCGGGCGGCAGGCCGCTGTGCACGATCGCGACGGCGTCGCCGAAGCGTTGCTGTGCCCGCGTCACCAGCTGATGGGTGAGCGCGATCTCGGGAACCAGCATGAGCACCGACCGGCCGGCGGCACGGGCCCGCGCCGCGAGCTGCAGGTACACCTCGGTCTTGCCGCTCCCCGTCACGCCGTGCAGCAGGAATACCTGGAACGCGTCCATGGCGACCGCGTCGACGGCGGCACGCTGCGCGGGCGTCAACTCGGGCTCGGCGACGGCGGCCGCCGCCGCCTCGCGATCGCGATACCGCTCCTCGCGGCAGCGGCGGAGGACGCCGCGCTTCGCGAGCGCCGTTGCGGCGGCGCGCTCGCCGGCGTCGAGCGCGCTCGCGTCGAGCCGCGCGTCCTCCGCGGCTTCGACGCGCGCGTAACACGCGAACTGGCGCGGCGCGCGTCGGGCCAGCGTCGCGCGCTCGGCGTCGTCGAGCGCGCGCGCGATCGCGAACACGGTCGTGTAGCGCGTCGTCAGGGCCGGGCCGTGACGCTGCTGTTCGCTCGCCAGCACGCCGCGCGCCACCAGCCGCTGCACGACCTTGGCCGCGTCCTTGCGCGCGAGCGTACGGACGAGCTGCGGCACGCCGACGCTTCCGGCGGCGCGGACGTGCTCGACGATCGCCGCCTCGAACAAGTCGTGGGGGAGGGGCGCGTCAGTCGCCACATCGTGCGCGACGCGTACGACGCGGGCGGTGCGCGCGCGGAGGCCGCCCGGGAGTGCCACCGCGAGCACGTCCGCGAGCCCTGCGAGATAGTAGCGCGCACTCCAGCGACAGAGCTCGAACACCTCCGCGCTCACGATGGCGTCCGCGTCGAGCACGTCTTCCAGCGCCCGGATATTGGCGACGCCGGGCGGCGCCGTCGCAGAGAGGCCGACGACGATGCCGGTCTCGCGCCGACCGCCGAGCGGCGCCACGACGCGCATTCCGAGACGAAGCGCGGGGCGAAGAGCGTCCGGCACCGCGTAGGTCAGACTGTCACGCCCCGGCAACGCCCGCAGCAAAGCGACCTCGGCGAACGCAGGCTCGGGAGGTGACACGGCAGGGCTTATCGTTTCCGCGACGACACCTGTCAAAGCAAGCGGCGGCATTCGAGTGACAGCGTCAGTCTTGCCACGCTCACGTGCGCAAGTCGCACGCCGCGCGGCGCGCTAACTGTGCAACCGGACGTGTGTGCTGCGGTCTGGGCGTCCGGAGCAGATCTTGCTCGTTCGGGTGTGGGGAGAAGTCCACCGTGCATCCAACGAAAATCCTGCCGCGGGACGCGGGTCTCACGCTCGTCGAAGTGCTCACCGTGGTGAGCCTGCTCAGCATCGTGACCGCCGTGGCCGCCACCAATTTTGCCGCCATGCGGCCGTCCTTCGAGACGCGTGGTGCGGCGCTCCAGATCGCAGGCGACCTGAACCAGGCGCGCATGGCCGCGATCCAGGAAGCACGCGTCTACGAGTACTTCCCGATGGTCGGCGGCTATCGCATCCGGCGCGATGACGGCCTCGGCGGGCGCGAGGTCGTGAAGGAGCGGATGCTCGCGAACGAGTTCCCGCACGTGACCTTCGGGTACAGCGGCATCGGCGAGGACCCGTACGGTACCGGCATCACCAGCTCGTCGCCGGCGGCCACGATCACCTTCCACTCGAACGGCACCGTACAGAATGCGGCGGGCGTGTTCCTGGAGGCGCAGAGAGGTGACGAGCTGGTGCAAAACGCCGTCACCCTGAGCGGCGCGGGACGCGTGCGCGTCTGGAAGCACGGCGCGGACGGATGGCGCTGATGACCAAGCACACGCGCGAGGACGGCTTCACGCTGATCGAAGTCCTGGTCGCCACGGCGATCGCGGCGGTCGGTTTTCTCGGGCTCGCGGCGACCCACGTCGCGTCGATCCGGGCGACCGCCATGGGCCGGAACGTCGGCATCGCCACCAACATCGCGGCCGAGGCGATCGAGACCATGCGTCGCCGGCCCTACGACGAGATCGTCAGCGGCTCGCCGGCGTCGGTCACCCGCGATCGGCTCGTCTTCATGCGCCAGGCGACGGTCGCTGCCGCCGGAACGACGGCCAAGCGCGTCACAATGGGCGTGTCCTGGACCGATCAGTTCGGGGCGCACACTGCTGGCGCCACCAGCGGGATGCCGGGCGTCCAGCTCATCACGGTGATCAGCGAATGAATCGCCGCGGCTTCACGTTGATCGAGATGCTCGCCGCGATCGGCGTCGCGTCGATCGCGCTCGTCATCCTCGCGAGCGCGGTCAAGAGCCAGGGCTCGAGCGCCGTCTACCAGATGGGCTCGGCGGACATGCAGCAGAACGTCCGCGGCGCGGTCGACCTCTTCCGCCGCGAGGTTCGCATGGCCGGCTACGGCATGTCGGCGGTTCCATCGGCGGTGCTGCCGATCCTGCAGGTGCCGACCCCCGGCGCCGACGAGCTCTACCGCGTGAACCTCTACGGGAACTACGGCTTCGTGCGGAGCCGCGTCAACACCGCGGGCGCAGCAGCCGGAGTAACCACGGTGCCGCTCGAGCGCTACAGCGTTGCGGCCTGTCTGCCCGGCACCCCGGCCAGGACGTTCATGACCAACGAGCGGGTGGCGATCGAGTCGCCGCTCCGCGCCGTCGCCGAGGTCTACACGATCACCGGCTACGACTCCGTCAACTGTACCGTGAGCGTCTCGCCGGCCCTGACCGCGTCGTACGAGTACGGGTCGCCTGTGAACGAGATCCAGGTGCTCGAGTACAAGCTCGACTCGAACAACGTCCTCTTCCGCGAGGACGTCGTGATCGCCGACCAGATCGACACGATGCTGATGGCCTACATCCTCGAGGACGGCACGTCGGTCGCGAACCCGGCGGCGGTGCTGCCCAAGTTGCGGTCGGCGTCGATCGACATGACCTCGGCCATGGCGGAGCACGACGGGATCGCACCGCATGCCCATCTCCAGAGCGAGGTCCGCATCCGGAACCTCGACATCATCCGCGAACCGATGATCGACTGACCCATGAAGACACTCGACAACCAACGCGGCATTGCGCTGCTCACCGTCCTCGGTCTCCTCTCTATCCTGCTGGTGCTGGCCTCGCTGGTTGCCGGCAGCTCGCGCATGGAGGCGGCGCTCTCCGGCATCGGGAAGGTCAGCGCGCGCGCGTTTGCCGCCGCCGAGGCCGGACTCGACTACGGGATCGGCGACGTCAACAACTTCGTGTCCGCCACGTCGCTCACCAAGACGTGCAAGGTCGCGACCGCCGACTGCGGTGCGCCGCCGTGCTTCAACAGCACGAACCTCACGACCGCCGGCGTCTTCACGGGCACGCTCACGACCGGCACCGTCAAGGTCTGCTTCGACCACGAGGGCCCGCCGCCGACCAGCATCAAGGTGAGCGCACTCCGCTTCAAGGCATTCCACTTCGACCTCGACTCGCAAGGCAGCGCCAACCCGGGCGGCTCGAGCTTTCTGCAGATGGAAGCTGCGCGCCTGGGTCCGGCGCAGTGAGAACGACGGCGAGAAAGAGCACGATCATGCATCGGCAGGCGAACCATAGAATCCGAATCGCGGCGGCGCTCGGTGCGGCCCTCCTCACGATGGCGACCTTCGCCCGCGCGGGCAGCGATCTCGACGTCTTCATCGCGGGCCAGAGCGTACAGCCGAACGTGCTCATCCTGTTCGACAACTCCGGCAGCATGGCCGACGGCATCCCGTACGATCCGGGCTTCGCCTACCCCGGACCCTCCACCACCGCGACGATCTACGACCGCTGCAAAACCTTCAACTCGAACTGCACCTGCAAGACGACGCAAACGGCCTGGAAGGTCCACACCGGGTCATGCGTGTACACCGACGCGAACAACGACGGCCAGGACGACCGCGCGCCCTCCTACCACAAGATCGGGAACCGGCGGAACTTCGACCTGCAGCCGAACCCACCCAAGCTCGACGTCGCGAAGTCCGTCGTCGACGGTCTCTTGCAGGACCCGGCGAACGACCAGGTGCGGTTCGGCTTGATGGTTTTGAACGGGACGTACCTGCCGTCGGACTATGCGAGCTCGTCGCAGACCTCGTCGTACCACAACGACAAGTCGATCCTGAAGGCGGCGATCGGCACCAATCACTCGACGCTCGTCGGCATCGTGAACGGGTTGACCGCGAACGCCGGGACCCCGCTCGCGCCCCGGATGATCGCGGCGGCGCGCTACTACAAGTACGACGGCTATTTCACCGGCGCCGACCCCGTGCAGTACCTCTGCCAGCGGAACTACGTGGTGCTCATGACGGACGGGCGGCCGCAGGTTGACGGCGTCGCGTTCGGCAACTGCGGGGGCGGCTTCTCGAACCCGTACTGCGGATCGAACGCGTCCGGCTCGTTCAGCTACATCGAGTCGTGGCTCGGCGCGCCCTACGACAAGGACGGCGACGGCCGCGACCCCGACCCGGGCCACTTCAGCACGCCGGCCGGGTGCACCGCGAACGCGTCACCCGACGAGGAGCCCTGCGAGTACCACAACGGCGGCTCCGACTACCTGGACGACATCACGAAAGTGCTGCTCGACAACGACCTCCGCCCCAGCCTGGACGGCCAGCAGGCGCTCGTGACGTACACGATCGGATTCACGGTCGGGAACAGCCTGCTGCAACGCGCCGCTGCGCACGGCGGCGGCACCTACTACACCGCCAACACCGCCGACGAGCTCGCCGACGCGTTCCGCGCGACCTTGAACTCGATCGTGAGCGAGACCGAGTCCTTCGTGGCACCCGTCGTGCCGGTGAGCCAGACGACGCGGACGCAGAGCGGCGACCGCCTCTACATCGCCCTCTTCCGCCCGCGCGACGGATCGCTTCGCTGGCCGGGCAATCTCAAGAAGTACCAGGTGTCGGAAGACGGCCAGTTGCTCGACGCGTCGGGCGCCGCGGCCACGAACGCCGACGGCGAGATCCAGTCCGGCGCGCGATCGTACTGGGACACGGCAGCCTCGGGCTCGGCCGTCAGCAAGGGCGGCGTCGGCGAGATCCTGCTGAACCGCTCGACCGCGCGCGCCATCTACACCAACACGACGACGACGATTCCGTCCGGCGGCCTCGACCTCACTGGAAGCGCGCACGCGTTCACCACCACCAACTCCGCGGTAACCGCGGCCATGCTCGGGGCCGCGAACGCGACCGAGCGGACGCAGATCATCGACTACATCCACGGCGTCGACGTCTTCGACGACGACGAGGACTCCAACATCACCGAGAAGCGCGGTTGGATCCTCGGCGACACCATCCACTCGGTGCCGCTGGTCGTGAACTATTCGACCGACAACGCGGCGATCCTGGTCGGCGCGAACGACGGCATGCTGCACGCCTTCGACGACGCGACCGGCGCGGAGCTCTGGGCCTACGTTCCCGACGAGCTGCGATCGCGCTTGCGGCTGCTGACGCCCGGCGCGAGCGGCTCGCACCAGTTCTTCGTCGACTCGTCGCCGAAGTTGCTCACGACCGACGGCGGCAAGAAGATCGTGGTCTTCGGCTTCGGCCGCGGCGGCCGCGCCTACTACGCGCTCGACGTGACCAACAAGACGGCGCCGAAGCTCCTCTGGAAGATCACCAACACGACGAGCACGGGCGGCGGCGACTTCAGTGAGCTCGGCCTGGCGTGGTCCGAGCCGGCCTACATCAAGACCAGCAGCAACGTGGACGCGTTCCTGATCGGCGGCGGCTACGACGACTATTTCGACGACCCGAGCCATACCGCCGCGAACACCTCGGGTGCGATGGGGCGAGCGGTCTTCGCCGTGAACGCGGAGACCGGCGCCCTCATCTCGAAGATCAAGCCGACCGGCATGGACTACGCGATCCCGAGCAACGTCGCCGCGCTCGACTTCAACGGCGACCACAAGCTCGACCGCGCCTACGTCGGCGACCTCGGCGGCAACATGTGGCGCATCGACAGCAACCTGACCGCGACCAAGCTCTTCGCGTCCGGCGGGAACCGCAAGATCTACTACGCGCCCGACGTCGTGCGTGACAAAGGCTTCCTGTCCGTCTTCTTCGGCACCGGCGATCGTAGCAACCCGCTCGAGACGACCGTGACCGACCGCATGTACGGCGTGCGCGACACCGGCACGGGGTCGTACACGGAAGCGAACCTCGTCAACGTGACCGACGAGGTGCGGCAGAACGGCTCGACCGAGGAGGCCACGCTCAAGACCGAGATCACCGCCGCGAGCGGCTGGTACGTCGAGCTGAACCAGCGTCCCGGCGAGAAGGTCTTGGCGTCGCCCTCGGCATTCTTCAGCGTGTTCTTCTCGACCTTCGTGCCGGTTTCCGGCGTCTGCAACGCCGGCGGCGACGCGCGCGTCTACGAGCTCAACTACGAGACGGGCGGCGTCCCGGACACGAATGCGGTGGATCCCGACGGCGACGGCCCGGACACTGCGCCGACGGTCACCCGCGACGACCGTTTCCTGCTGATCGGCAAGAGCATCCCGACCGAGCTCACGGTCACCATCCAACGCGCCGGCTCGAGCGGCTTCATTGCGTCGAGCGGCAACGTCGACCGCCTGCCGCTTCCCGAGCTTCCCAACAACGTCACGCCGCTTTCCTGGCGTGAATGCTCGACCGGTGTGCCGTGTCGATGACGAGGACCTCCATGCGGACGATAGCGACGACGAACGCGACATTGTGGGGCACCTGCGCGGTGGCGGTTGCCGGCCTGGTTCTTCTCGCGGGGGTCGCGAGCGCGACCCTCGCTGGCGTCGTGACCGCCGTCTCGAAGCACGACATCACGGTGTCGGGCGCCGTCTACAAGCTCGAGGACGGGGTCGAGTTCCAAGACATGGCCGGTCAGCCGATCACCCAGCCCGAGCTGCGCCCGGGGGTCGCTGTCGAGCTCGAGTTCGACGAGGAAGGCCGCCTGACCCTCATTCGCGCCGCCGTCGTCCGCTGACGGCAGCCGCGTCCGACCGCGCCCGCGAGCGTCAATTTCTCGTCAGCGTGGCACGGTCACGTACAGGAATCTGTCGGTGAAGGGCCGTGCATCATGTGCCGCCACCGCCCAGCAACGGGATTTCGCGAGGGCGCGTTCGGCATCCCACTTGCTTCCGCATCCCGTAGCCCCTCCTTTCCGCGCGGGACGAGGCCCGGTTCGCATGGTGCGGATCGGGCTTCTCCCGAGTGGTGCGAGGGGGAGCCACGACAGGGGGTCGTCAACATGACGTGTCACGTACGCGGACAGATGAGTGGCCGGGTGAATCGGAATGCGTAGCGGGCTCGGCAAGCTCTCCGGAGTCTTCCAGCGCTCGCTCGGGAGCTTCATCCCACGCGGACGTGGCGGGTCGTTCATCGCCCTCGACATCGGCTCGAGCTGCGTGAAGCTCGTCGAGACCGACGGCGGCCTCGGCAACATCCGCATCACCGCGGCCGGCATCGCGGCGCTGCCGCCGACGGCCGTCCAGAACAACCTCATCCAAGACCCGGGCGCGGTCGCGTCCACCATCCGCGAGCTCGTGCGTCAGACCGGCGCGCGCTCGACCGAGGTCATCACCGCGGTCCCGGGCCCGGCGGTCATGATCAAGAAGCTCCACCTCCGCGCCGAGGACGAGGCGAACCTCGAGAACCACGTGATGCTCGAGGCCGGGAACGCGATTCCCGAGAGCCTCGACAACGTCACGATCGACTACCAGATCGTCAACTACACCGAATCCGGCGAGATCGAGGTCGTCCTGGTCGCGGTCAAAAAGGACATCCTCAACAGCTACACCGCGGTGATCCGCGATGCGGGCCTCAATCCGCAGATCGTGGACGTCGACTACTTCGCGCTCGAGAACATGTTCGAGCTCAACTACGCGATCGACGAGGGCCAGGTGGTCGGGCTCGTCAACATCGGCGCCCGCTACTGCTCGATCAACATCCTGCGCGGCGGGCGCTCGTCGTTCACCGGGGACATCCCGGTCGGCGGGGCCGAGTTCACCGACGTCCTCATGCGGAACCTCGGCGTGTCCGCGTCCGAGGCCGAGCTGCTGAAGGCGGGCGGCACCGTCCGCGACTTCCAGCGCGATCAAGTGGAGGCGGCGCTCGCCCCCGGTGTGCAGTTCCTGGTCGAGGAGATCCATCGTGCCCTCAGCTTTTACTGGCGCTCGGACGCAGAGGATCCACTCGCGGCGGTCTACCTCTCCGGCGGCACGGCCCGTACCGAAGGCCTCACGCGCGTGCTCGGGGAGCGGCTGGAGACGCCCGTCGAGCTCGCGAAGCCGCTCGAGCGTGTCACCCTCGGCGGTGGCGTCGATGCCAACTTCGTCCGCGACAACGCCTCGTCGCTGGCCGTCACCGTCGGGCTCGCGTCCCGGCGCCCAGGAGACAAGTCGTGATCCGCATCAATCTACTGCCCGTCCGCGAGGTCGAGCGGGAAGCCGGTCGCCGTCAGGAGACGCGGCTCGTGTATCTCAGCGCGGCACTGGTGCTGGTGATCCTCGCCGGCATCGAGGTCGGGAGCCGCATGCGGCTGGCGCCCCTCAAGCACGAGTACGCCAAGCTGCAGACCGACATCGTCGCGCTCGACAAGAAGTCGGTCGAGCTCACCAAGCTCGAGACCGAGCGGAACGACCTCGAAGAGAAGCTCAAGACGATCGCCACCCTCGAGGCCAGGAAGATCGGCCCGGTGAACGTCCTCGCAGATCTCAGCGACGCGGCGCCGGAGCAGGTGTGGCTCATGGAGTTCAAGGAAACGGGCGGCCTCGCGACCATCAGCGGGCTCGGGCTCGACGACCAGACGATCGCCAACTTCATGCGTAAGCTCGCCACGTCGCCCTATTTCGACGGCGTCGATCTCGTCGAAACTCAGCAGTTCGAGCAGGAAGGCATCCAGCTCAAGCGCTTCGTCGTGAATGCCCGGCTTTCCTACTCCGGCAAGTCCCTCGGCGATGCGCCGCGGAACCTCAAGTTCCCGGAGCCGTCCCAGGAGCGGGGTCGCGGCAAGCGGCCGGCACAGCGCAAGGGCAAGCGCGCGTAGCGCGACCGAGGAGACGCCCATGAACGACCTTCTGGAACGATTCTTCGATCTCGAGAGCCGGCAGCGCATGCTGGCCGCCGGCGCCGCCATCGTGCTCGTCTTCGGGGCCTACTGGTATTTCGTCTACGCCGGTCGTCGGGCCGAGACGCTCTCCGTCATGACGAAGATCACCGACCTCCGAGAGCAACGCGAAACGAAGCAAAAGCTCGTCGCCAACATCGCGCAGCTCCAGGAGACCGTCCGCGAGCTCGGAGCGCAGCTGCAAGAGGCCGAAGCCCAACTGCCCGACTCGAAGGAGATCCCCGATCTTCTCAGCAGCATCTCGTCGGCGGGCCGCGACGCCGGGCTCGAAGTCATCTCGTTCCGCCAGCGACAGGAGCAGCTGAAGGACTTCTATGCCGAGGTCCCCGTCGACGTGACGGTCCGCGGCAACTACCACGAGGTCGCGAGCTTCTTCGATCGTGTCGGCAAGCTCGACCGAATCGTGAACGTGGGCGACATCGTCATGCAGACGCCGAAGCGCGAGGGCGACGAGATGATCGTCGACACCCTGTGCTCGGCGACCACCTTCCGCTTCCTCGATGAGAAGGAGCGCGAGGTGATCGCGAAGGAAAAAGCCGCTAAGGCCAAGGAAGAAAAGAAGAAAAAATAGGTGAGGTCGGTCATGCAAGGGTCACGGAACAGTATGGTCGCGGCGATGCTGGGTCTCGGCGTGGCTCTCGTCGTGAGCCCGTTTCCGGCTCCCGCCGAGGGTGACGGGGCACTGCGCGGTCCTGTGGTCGCGATCGAGAAGGCACGCGCCGCCGCTGCCAAGGAAGAGCAACGCGCCCGTCAGCACGACGCTCAAGCAGAGGCGACCGTCGCTGACGACGCACCGCGCGCAACGAGCAAGACGAAGTCTTCGACCACTGCCGGTAGCGGCAGCGCCGAGGTCGCGCCCCAAGATCAGGAGGACGGCGCTGCCGAGACCGCCACGGGCGAGTCGGTCGACCCTCCGACCTACGACGTTGCCGCGCACCGCGATCCGTTTCGGCCGCCGCGGCTGAGCGGCGTCATCGACGCCCGCACCCCGCTCCAGACCTACCAGCTCGGTCAGCTGAAGTTGGTCGGGGTCATCGCGCAACCTTCACAAGGATTCCGCGCGATGGTGGAAGATTCCGCAGGACTAGGCTACATCATCACGACCGGGACGCCCATCGGGTCAAGTGGCGGGGTGGTGCGGAGCATCGAACCCAGACGCGTAGTCATCGAGGAAAGCACCCGCGACTTCTACGGCGACGTGAAGCCGAAAGAAGTGGTGATGGAGCTTCCTCAGGAGGATCGATCGCCATGAGGATGCAGGAGCAGGGTTTGGGAGCGGCGGTGGTGAAGGTGGTTGGTGTCCTGCTCCTCGGTTTTCTGGGTTGCACACGGACGCTCGAACGACCGTCGTCGCACGCGCAAGCGGCGGCGCCCGCGCCTGCCGCGCAAGTCGCGCAGGCCGCGGAACCCGCGCCAGTCGCGGCTGAGACGCAACCGGCCGCGAGCGCGCCGTTGGCCGCTGCACTCGCGCCCGTCGAGCCGGAGCTGCGCGTCCACGAGATCCGTCTCGTCGAGCGCGACGCGCGAAACGCTCTCGTCGTCCGCTTCTCGCGTCCGATCGACGGCGTCAGTCACTTCGCGCTGAGCGCGCCGAGCCGCGTCGTCATCGACGTCGCGGGTCCGCTTCCCGGCACGGTCACCAACCGCAACTACGGCGTCGACGGACACGGCGTCGCGCGTGTGCGTGTCGGGGCGCACGAGGGGAAACTGCGGCTCGTGACCGACGTCGCGGGTCGCGTCCCAGACTACCAAGTCGTCGCCCGCGGCGATCGCGAGGTCGAGGTGCTGCTCGGCGAGGGCACGAGCGCGGCCGACGTGCTCGTCTACCTGGCGCCCGGCATCGACCCGTACGTCGCGCCGGTGGCGGTGGCGCAGGCGCCGGCGCCTCTTCCGGCAGCAGCGCCGGCTCCCGCACCGGTTGCCCAGGCGCCGGTCGAGCCGGAAACGGCACCCGCGGCGGTCGCGCAGGCGCCGGCAACGGCTCCCGAGATCGCGCCTTCGACCGGGCTCTCCGCCGAGCCCGAGCTCGCGGCCGACGCCTCCGGTGCCGTCGAGTACATCGCCGAAGACGACTCCGCGGTCATGGCGGCCACCAGCTCCCGGCGCGGCCGCGGCGGTAGCCGGGCCAAGCGCGGTGGCGGCGCCGTCACGAGCGCAGTCCAGAGCCCGCCCGCCGAACCGAGGGAGTACAGCGGGCAGCGCATCTCGCTCGATTTCAAGGACGCGGACATCCAGAACGTGCTGCGCATCCTCGCCGACGTGAGCGGCCTCAACATCATCACGACCGACGACGTGCAGGGGAAGATCACGATGCGCCTCGTCGAGGTGCCGTGGGACCAGGCGCTCGACTCCATCTTGAAGGCCCGCGGCCTCGACATGGTACGCGACGGCAACATCATCCGGGTCTCGACCGTCGAGAAGTTGAAGGAGGAGCGTGAAGCGCTTCGGGCCGCCAACGAGGCACAGGCCCAAGCCGAGCCGCTCCGCGTCCGCTACATCAAGGTCAACTACGCGAAGGCCGACGAGAAATTCGTCAAGAAGGTCCAGGAGATCCTGACCGAGCGCGGCAGCGCGACCTGGGACGAGCGTACCAACACCATCGTCGTCCGCGACATCGACTCTGGCATCGCCGACGCCGAGGAGCTGATCTCCCACTTCGACACGCAGACGCCCCAGATCCTGATCGAGGCGAGCATCGTCGAGGCGACCGAGAACTTCGCGCGCGACCTCGGCGTCCAGTGGGGCTACACCTACAAGGCGAGCCCCGAGACCGGGAACGCACCGGGCGTGAACTTTCCCGGTCGCATTCAGACCGGCGGCAGCGGGCTCGGCACCGGCGTCGGGTCGGTCGCTCCGGGCGGCGTCCCCGTTGCGCGCGTACCCTTCATCGCCGACTTCCCCGCCTCGAGCGTTGCTCCCGGCCTCGGCTCCGCGTTCGACGTCGTGCTCGGTTCGCTCGACGGCTCGAAGTCGCTCGCCGCGCGCCTGACGGCCCTCGAGCGCGAGGGCAAGGGCAAGATCATCTCGCGTCCGCGCGTCGTTACGTTGAACAACCAGCCCGCGAAGATCGAGAGCCTCGAGATCCTGCGCGTCAAGCTGCCGAGTACCGGTACGGTGATCAGCACCGGCGCGGGCGGCGTCGCTGGCTCCTCGCAGGCCGCGACCGAGCAGATCAAGACGGGCATCACGCTCACCGTGACGCCGCAGCTTTCCTCCGACGGATTCGTCTTCCTCGACGTCTTCGCCAAGTCGAGCACGCTCCAGCCGCCTGCTCAGTCGCAAGCGCCCTCACCCGACGGCATTCCGAACGAGATCAGCCGGGAGGCGGAGTCGCACGTCCTCATCAAGGACGGCGAGACGTTCGTCCTCGGCGGCGTCTTCCGGAACGTGTTCAACGACCTCGAGAACGGCATCCCGTACCTGCGGGCGATTCCGGTGCTCGGCTGGGCGTTCAAGAACACCACCAAGAACGACAATCGCCAGGAGCTCCTCGTCTTCATCACCCCGCGGTCGGTGCGGGCGCGCGGCTCGGAAGACCTCGCGAGCCTCCCGTCGGCCGAGGATTTGTGGCAGAATCGCGACCATCCCTGAGACGTGCGCGGGCATGAGCTGCCCTGCCGCGTGTTGCGCCCGCCTTTCTCGGCGCTGTTGTCGGAGTGACATCGAGTGCTACGTTTTCTCACCGCCGGTGAATCGCATGGCCCGTGCCTTACGGCGATCGTCGAAGGCTGCCCGGCGGGGTTCACGATCGACATCGACGCTGTGAACGTCGACATGCGGCGCCGCATGATGGGCTACGGACGCGGCGGCCGCATGAAGATCGAGCAGGACACGGCCGAGCTGCGGTCTGGCGTGCGTTTCGGCGAGACCCTCGGCTCCCCGATCACGCTCCTGGTCGAGAACCGCGACTGGAAGAACTGGACGAAGAAGATGTCGTCTCGTCCGGAGGATCGCGACGCCCAGATCGCGGTCACGCGTCCGCGCCCCGGCCACGCTGACCTTGCCGGCGTCCTCAAGTACGACCACGACGACGTTCGCAACATCCTCGAGCGCGCCAGCGCCCGCGAAACCGCGGCGCGCGTCGCCGTCGGCGGCATCGCCAAATGCCTCCTGCGGCCGTTCGGCATCGCCGTCCGCGGCTGGGTCGCCGAGATCGGTGACGTCGTCGCGCACCACGCGGGTCTCGAGCCCGACGCTATCTACGCGGCCGCCGAGACGTCCGAGGTGCGGGTCGCCGACCCGGAAGCCGAGCGGAGCATCATCGCGTCGATCGACGAGTGCAAGAAACGCGGCGATACGCTCGGCGGGATCGTCGAGGTCGTGACGACCGGGCTCCCGCCCGGGCTCGGCAGTCACGTGCATTGGGACCGCAAGCTCGACGGCCGCCTCGCGCACGCCCTCATGAGTATCCAGGCCGTGAAGGGCGTCGAGATCGGCCTCGGCTTCGAGACCGCTCGCCGGCCGGGATCGGCCGTGCACGACGAGATCTACTTCGACGATGCGAAGCGCGCGTTCGTCCGCCGCACCAACATGGCCGGCGGGACCGAAGGCGGCATGACCTCCGGCGCGCCGCTCGTCGTGCGGGTCGCGTTCAAGCCGCTCGCCACCCTGATGAAGCCGCTGCACTCGGTCGACATCGAGACCAAGGCGGAGGCCAAGGGCGCCATCGAGCGGTCGGACGTCTGCGCGATTCCTGCGGCGGCGGTGATCGCCGAGGCCGTCGTCGCGTTCGTCGTCGCCGACGTATTCCTCGAGAAGTTCGGCGGCGATTCGCTGAAGGAGATCCGGCGCAACTACGAGGGCTATCTCGAGCAGATTTCGCAGTTTTGAATCGAGGGCGGGTGATCGTGTCGACGGAGCACCGTTCGTAGTTCTGATGAAGGGACGAGCCATCGTGTTGATCGGGTTCATGGGGACGGGGAAGAGCGAGGTGGGGCGGCGGTTGGCGCAGCGGCTCGGCCGCGCGCTCGTCGACACCGACCAGCTCGTCGAAGAGCGCGCCGGCAAGCGCGTCGCGGCCATCTTCGCCGAGGACGGCGAGCCGGCGTTCCGGGCCCTCGAGCGCGACGCCGTCGCGACCGCCGCCGCCCGCGGCGGCGCCGTAATCTCCGTCGGCGGCGGCGCGGTGCTCGATCCCGACAACGTGAGCAGGCTCCGTGAAGCGGGCTTCCTGGTTCACCTCACCGCGCGCCCGGAATCGATCCTCGCGCGGCTCGGCGACGTGTCGACGCGGCCGCTGCTGGCGAAGGATCCGCGCGGCACGGTGACCCGCTTGCTCGCGGAGCGCGGACCCGTCTACGCCGCAGCGGCGGACGTCACGGTCGATACGTCGGACCGGACGGCCCACGAGGTGGTGCACGAGATTCAGCAGGCGCTCGGGCGCTCGGAGCGATGGAAGTCGTCAACGTAGAGCTTGGGGACCGCGCGTATCCGATTTACGTCGGCGCCGGGTGTCTCGCGGATTTGGGAACGCGTCTTGCGGAGACGCAGTGTGGGAAACGGGTGGCGGTGGTGACGAACTCGACGATCGCGAACATCTACTTGGGCGACGCTGTCGCCGCGCTCGCCACTGCCCGTTTCGAGCCGGCCATCATCCAGATTCCCGACGGCGAGGAGCACAAGAACCTCGCCTGGCTCGCATTCGTCTACGACCGGCTGATCGACGCCGGCATCGACCGCGGCGGCGCGGTGGTCGCGCTCGGCGGCGGCGTCGTCGGCGACCTGACCGGCTTTGCGGCCGCGACGTACCTCCGCGGTGTCGCCTGCGTCCAGGTGCCTACGACGTTGCTCGCGCAGATCGACGCGTCGATCGGCGGCAAGACCGGCATCAACCACGCCGCCGGCAAGAATCTCCTCGGAGCCTTCAAACAGCCGCGCTTCGTGCTCGCCGACGTCGATTGTCTGCGCACACTGCCGCGCCGAGAGTACGTGGCGGGCCTCGCCGAAGTCATCAAGACCGGCGCGATCCTCGACGCCGAGCTCTTTCGGCTCCTCGAGGCCGAGCTGTCCTCTCTGCTGCAGCAGGACCGCGACTTGCTCGTCCGCGTCGTCCGGCGGTGCTGCCAGCTGAAGGCGCTCGTCGTCGCCGAGGACGAGACCGAAGGCGGCTACCGCGCCATCTTGAACTTCGGGCACACGCTCGGCCACGCGATCGAGAGCCTCACCGACTACACGACGTACCTGCACGGCGAGGCCGTCGCGATCGGCATGGTGGCCGCGGTACGCGTCTCGCACCGTCTCGGACGTTGCGACGAGACGACCGTGCGGCGCCTCACGCAGCTCATCGAACGCTGCGGGCTGCCCACCCAGATCCCGAGCGACCTCGGTCGCGACGCGCTCGCGCTCGCGATGCGCACCGACAAGAAGGCACTCAGTGGCACGATCAAGTTCGTTTGTCTCGAAGGCATCGGCACGACCAGATTCGAGCGGCTCACCTGCGAGGAGATCGTTAGATACATCTGAGAGGATTCCACACTGCGAAGGGGAGGATGAGGGTATGAGACGATCACGGATGTTGATGGTGGCGGCGTGCTTGGTACTCGCCGCGTGTGGCGGAGGCGGCGGCGGGTCGAACGACAACGGCGTCGCGTTGCGCTTCTCCGGCGTCTTCCAAGAGACCCAGGAGCAGGTCGCGCCGGCGGCCGATCGTTTCCCGGACGAGGAGCAGGCGGTCGGCGATACCGGCGCCTTCATCACGATCGGTGTCGATCAGACGGTCCCGACGGACATCAACAACGACGGCGACCTGGACGGCGGGTTTCTCGGTCTCGACAACAACCTCGACCAGGCCGTGAACGTCGAGCACGTGAGCGTCGAGATCTTCATCCCGGGCGCCAGGCTCAACAACCCCGTCGTCACCGACCTGGTGCCGTTCCCGATCTCGCTGCCGGCCGCCGTCATCGACGAGCAGGGCGTGCGAACGCCGTCGAGGACCTGGGCACAGACCGTCTTCGTGCGGCCCGACGTGCTCGCGTTCCTCGCCTCGAACCAGACGCTGCTGCCGCCGCTGCCGTTCGACATGACGGTCGTGATGCGCATCACGGCGACCAGCGACAGCGGTGACAACTTCGACACGAACGAGGTCAGCTACGCGGTCGGCGTCCTGGCGCCGCCGCTGTGACGGGGACAGAGGGGAGGATGACGATGCACGCACGCAAATGGATCACGGGGAGCTTCACGGCGCTCGCGCTCGCAGCATTGGTCGTGAGCTGCGGCGGTACGGGCGGCGGAGGCGGCAAGAAGGGCAGCACCGATCAGCAATTCATCTTGAACAGCAACAATTCGGGCCGGCTCATCCTGAACGTCAGCCCGGATTCGGTCGACGCCAACAAGACGGACCGGATCGGTCTCGTGGCGGTCCTGAGCGACAGCCACGGAAACGGCATCTCCGGCGTGACCATCGAGTTCTCGTCGGACCTCGACGACATCACGTTCCTCCCCTCGAGCGGGACCGCGGTGACCAATGCCAACGGTCGCGCGGACGTGATCGCGGTCGCGGGCACGACGCCAACGGGCACCGGTGACATCATCGGACGGGGCGCGATCTTCGCCGAGACCCCGCCGGGCTTCGGCCTCCGGTCCCAGGTGCCGATCACGTTGTACGACGTGGGGTTCATCGACTCCGAGATCCTCGGTGTGATCCCGACGTCGCTGGACCTCGTCGAGCCGGCACCCGGTCAGGTGCTGTTCTTCAACATCGTCGGCGGTACGCCGCCGTATCTATTGAAGAACGAGGTGAGCGGCATCGGCGCGGCGGTGATCTCCCAGCATTGCCTCCCCGGCTGCACGGAGAACGGGGGCGTGCTGTGCATCGGCAGCCCGTGCCAGCGTGACGCCGACTGCAACCTGAACGCCTCGCCGACGCCGGCGGGTGTCTGCGCAGGTCCCATCCGACGCTGCCTCGCGAGCTGCCGGGGCACCAACTGCGCCGGCTCGCGTTGCGACACTGACGCAGATTGCAACGACGGCTCGTCGACGCCTTCGGATGTCTGCAAAGACTCCGGCCAGTCGATCGCGTACATCATCAGCAACGATCCGCCGACCGGGACGCACGGTTTCGTCGTCGAGGATTCGGTGGCGTCAGCGGTCGACGTGACCGTCACCGTGAGCTTCGTCTGCGGCAACGGCGTCGCGCGCGGCGAAGAGCAGTGCGACCTCGGCGACGTGCGCGAGCAGACCTGCGAGTCGCTCGGTCGGCCGTCGGGCCAGCTGGGTTGCAACGACGACTGCACCTTCAACTTCGACAACTGCAGTTGCGGGAACGGCACGAGGGACGGTCAGGAGCAGTGCGATCTGATCGACTTCGGCAGTGCGACGTGCGCGTCGTTCGGCCTCCCGGACGGCGTCCTCACCTGCACCGAGGATTGCACGATCGACACCGCGAGCTGCAGCGGCGGCGGTGCCACGCCGACACCCGGCGCCGGCGTTGCGACGCCGACGTTCACGCCGGGCGGAGGCGTCGCCACTCCGAGCGTGACGGCAACTCCGGCCCCGACACTGACGGGCGGAGCGACGCCGACGCCGGGCGCCGGCGTGCCGTCGAATCTCGCGCTCGCGCTCCTCACCAACGGCGCGGGCGACAACGGCAACGGTACGCTCACGACCGTGATCGCGGCGACCGTGACCGACACGCTCGGCAACCCGGTCCCCGACACGACCAACGTGTTCTTCAGCATCAGCGGTGCGACCCAAGGGGCGATCGTGAGCAGCCCGTCGGGCACGAACGTGGACCCGCCGTGCGACGTCGCCAACTTCGAAGCCGACACCAGCGTCAACGTGGTGAACCAGCCTGGCGTCTCCCACACCTGCATCACCTATCCGACCGGGTCGGCGGGAGCGCAGATCACCTTGAACTCCAATGCCGGTGCGGCAAACGACTCGCAAACGTTCAACCTTCCGCCGCCCCCTCCTTGATCCGGGGCGACTGAACACATGACGAAACGGGGAGCGATGCCACGGCACGCTCCCCGTTTCATTTCCAGCAGCACCAGGAGGAGATGCCGGACGGGAGCGAAGCGACCGGCCTCCCCAATCGCGATCGCAAAGAAGGCAGGTTGCTGAAAAAGGTCGAGATGCGAGGAAGCAACGACGCAGATCGGCCTTTTTCAGCGACTGCCGCTACGTAGTGAGGAGGCGGGGTAGGTGCTCGACGCAGAGCCGCACCAGCACCTTCAGCGCCGCCGGCTGCGAGCCGTTGTCGAGCGCGGCCAGACACCACGCGCGCGTCAGGCCCTGCGCGCCGAGCGCGATCGACCGAAGCTCGCCGCTCTCGACCTCCGCGCGGATCGACCAGGACGGCAGCACCGCCACGCCGAGACCGAGCTTCACGAGCTCCTTCACGACCGCCACCTGATCGACCTCGGCGGTCACGCGCGGAAAGACGCCTTCCTCGAGGAGGAAGCGCAGGACCGTGTCGGTCATGCGACTCTCGCGGTCGTAGAGGATCAGCGGCTCGTCCGCGAAATCGGAGGCGGGGACGCGGCGGCGCTCGGCCCAAGCATGATCGGGACGGACCACCGCGACGAGCTCGTCGCGTCCGACCTCGGTCACGCGGAGGCGATCCGCCGCGACGGGCAGCGTCACGAGCCCGAGATCGATCTCGCCCGCGAGGACCCGGCCGAGCGTGGAGCTCGTATGTCCGCCCGCGAGCTGCAGGTGGACGCGCGGGAACTGCCCCAGGAATTCCTTCATCACCGAAGGTAGCAGGTGCTGACACGCGGCATCGGCACCGCCGATCCGGACGACCCCGCCGCCGCCGACGCCCTGCTCGGCGAGGAGCCGCTCCGCGTCCTCGATCTTGTCGAGCACCTGCTCGGCACAGTGCAGCAGCACCTCGCCGGCCGGCGTCGGTCGAGCGCGCTTTCCGACCCGGAGCAGCACCGGCACCCCGAGGTGCTCCTCGAGGGCGCGGATGTGCTGGCTGATCGCGGGTTGGCTGAGGTTCAGGCGCGCGCCGGCGCGCGTGAAGCTTCCCACTTCGACGATAGTCTTGAAGATCTTGAGTTGTTTCGTTTCGAGCATGGCGGCAGCGGCCATCAGGGGTCCCTATCGGAAAGATGCGTGCGGTTGATGGAACATGCGGCGCCGTGCTGCCTCAAGTTTGAGCAGCACGCTGGCGAGTGATTAGCCCCGCAAGGCATTGGTCTGGTGTTCGGCTCACGATTCCGGTCGAACGGCGTCGCATCAGCGGCGCGCGTCCTTGACGAGAAGCAAAAGTAATTCCAGGCGGGGGCGGGCGTTGGAGTAGGCGGATCACCCTGCGGTTCCGCAGCAGTGGCTGGTCGTCTCTCAGCTCGCGGTCGCTGGTACCCAGAAGTGCGTGGAGCCCGGAGCGGCGTATCCGGCTTGCGCGCGACGCGCGGCGCTCCTCGTTCCTAGACGACCCGCCACCGCCGCCGAGCGACCGGCGGGGTGGCACGTCTCGGGTGCCCGCGCGGCGCCGGTGCGCCGGCGGGCGAGTGAAGAGGTGGCTACTGCACCGTCGACGGCACGCAGATCTCGCGAGGGCCGAAGACCGTGAAGGCGTCGGCGTCGAACGGGGATGGCGACAGAGTGTGGAGCAGGTCGTGAGTCGGCGCACCCGCCGCGCTCCGCAGCTGGTAGCAGAGCAGATGGGTGCTGCCGTCGATGATCGGGGCGCCGTCGCCGCCGACGTCGGCCGGTGCGCAGTAGCGCACTGGCCGCTTGATCGCGCCGACGACACTGCCGAACTGGTCGACGATGTTGAGGTCGTCGCTACGGAAACGCCCTCTCGCTTTGTAGCATTTGAAGTAGTCGGTGTGCTGGACGAAGGGACCCGGAACCGGATCGGTGTGATTCTTGAGGGCCGGGACCAGCATGGCGTCAGGTCGGACCAGGTCGACCGCTATCGTGCCGAACTGGTTCGTCACCATGAAGTCGCGAACGCGGGTGAAGCGCGGCGCGGTCTGCTTGATGGTGAACACACCCAAGTGACCGGGATCGAGTGGCGCGGTCGGGTCCTCGTCGTTCTTGTCTGCCGGAGCACAGAAGCGCTTCTCGCGGAGCACGCGCACCGTGCTCGCACCGAAGGCGTCGTCCAAAGACACGCCATTGAGCCGGATCGGCGGCCGGTGCGTCTCATAGCACTGGAAGTGGTCGAGCGGCCCGGGGCTCGGCGTCGGCCCGGTCGAGGTGGGCGTCGGGGTCGAGCTCGGCGTCGCCGTCTCGGTCGCAGTCGGAGTCACGGTCGCCGTGGCGGTCGCGGTGTCGGTGATCGGTGCGGTCGGCGTCGCGCTCGGGGTCGCGGTCGCGGTCGTCGTGCCGGTCACCACGGCCGTCGTCGTGGACGTCGGCGTCGTCGTAATGACCGCCGTGGTCGTCGCAGTGGGTGTCGCGGTCGGCGTCGGTGACGGCGTCGCGGTCCCGGTCGCCGTGCCGGACGCCGTCGCCGTCGACGTGAGTGCCGCTGTCGGCGAAATCGTCGCGGTTGCGGTCAGGACCCCAGTCGTCGACGCGGTCGGGGTCGGACTTGCCGTGCTGCTCGGGGTCGGTGTGAGCGTGCCGGTCGCGGTGCTGGTCGGCGTCACCGTGGGTGTGGGCGTCGTCGTTGCCGTGGCCGTTCCCGTCGCGGTGGGTGTCGCGGTTGCCGTTGGCGACGCGGTCGGGCTCGGCGTGGCAGTGTCCGTCGCGGTCGCCGACGGTGTCGGGGTTGCGGTACGCGATGGTGTTCCGGTGGTCGGCGTCGTCGGCGTCGGGCTCGGCGTGAGCCCGTTCGTCGGCGTCGGCGTCGGCTCGAGCGGCTCGCACTGCGTGTCCGGGTTGGGCAGTGTCCGGAAGGGCGTGGTCGTGATGTTCGCCGACGCCGTGTCGCAGCCGAGCGTGTTGGCGCCGTTCAAGCAGCCCCACCAGTTCTCCGTGCCGTCGATCGTCTCCCCGCCGTCGTAGGTCATGCCCGAAAAGTTGCCGTAGATGTTGTTGTCGTTGGCCCAATTCATGGAGATCGTCCCGGCGAACTGGTCGGCGGCGAAGAAGATGCCGGCGCCCGCGAAGGGCGCGGTGCAGGTGCCGCCGCCGGTACACTCGGTGTCGGTCGTGCAGGGCGTGCCGTCGTTCGTGCCGTTCTCGCAGCCGGTGCCGAGCCCGTTGGTCGAGAAGCAGTTGGTGGTGACGGAGACGACCTGCGCGCCCGCGAGCGAATCGGAGCTGCCGTTGCTCGTCAGGAGCAGGCCGAAGCGGCCGTTGTTCGAGAACGTGTTGCCGTCGATGCTGGAGTTCTGGATGCCGCCCTGGAGGCCGTCGAGGCGGTTGTCCGAGAACGTGTTGCGCACGATCTGGATCTGGTCGCCGGCCTGGGTCCCGAAGGTCGCGCCGACGCGGTTGTTGGAAAAGCGGTTGTCCGCCATCTCGAGAGTCGGCGTGTCGACGTTCGGTCCGACGTTGTGGTCGCCGTCGGCGAAGAAGCCGTAGGTATCGACGCCGTTATCGACGCAATTCGTGAGAAATTTCATGCCGTCGAAGTCGTTGTCGTCGTCCACGTGGAAGAGGCCGTTGGCGCCGACGGCGCTGCTGCCGTCGATCGCGTTCTGCTCGAAGAGCGTGCTCGTCGAGTCGGTGCCGATGAAGACGGCGCTGTCCGTGAAGCCGGCAAAGCGGTTGTTGAGGATCTTCAGGCGGTTCAACGAACCGCCGGTCGTCTCCATGCCGCGCGTGCCGCCCGAGAAGGTGAAACCGTCGACGGTGGCGCTCGACGATCCGCTCGTGAACGTCAGCCCGACGCCGCCCGCGGGCGCGATGATCGCCTCATTGCCGCGGTCGTCGCACGCCGCCATGGCGAACTGCGCGCCGCGCAGGAAGACGTTTCTGTCGAGCGTCACATTCTCGATGTAGATGCCGGCGGCGACGAGGATCACTTCGCTCGGGTTCGCGACGTCGATCGCGCGTTGAATCGAGCAGCAGGGCGGGCCGGTGCAACTACCGCCGTCGTCGCATGCGCCGTCGTTGACGTCGACGTTGCGGAGCGCGTGCGCGATCCCCGGAACGAACGCGGCGGCGAATACCCACGCCGCAAACAAACGAACAATCCGACCGCCTTTCGGCCCAAGTCCACCCAGTCTCTGCATGCCCACCCCTCCGTGCGATCTCCCGACCGCGAAACCCGCGCCCAGCGCGACGATCCACGACGAGTGGTAGGACACACGCCGCGAGTCGTCAACCAAAACCGTCCATGCGACATCGCATGACGGCGGACGACCTCAGCGCTGCGCGAGACGGCGGCGGAAGAGGGCGAGCCCGAGCACCAGGTACGCGAGCCCGTAGGCGAGCAACACGGCGGTCGGTTGCAACGCGGCAGTAAGCGGCTGCCGGCGGATCATGAGGTCGTTGTACGCCGCCATCGCCCACGTCGTGGGGAACGCGAGCGCCACCTTCTGCATCCAGCGTGGCTCGAGGTCGATCGGCCACCAGCACCCGCCGACCGCAGCCATCGTGACGATCACGATCGAGCCGAGCGGCAGCACCGCCTCGCGCGACGGCGCGAGGGCCGCGACCACGAGCCCGAGCGCGGTACCCGCGAAGACGATTCCCGCCGTCGGCAACGCGAGCGCCCACGGCTCGGGACCGAGCGACACGCCGAAGAGCAGCCACCCGATCAGGAACAACAGGGCCATCTGGACGCACCCGACGGTGAAGCGCGTCAGCAGCTTCGCGAGGAGCGTCACGTCGAACGACGCGGGCATCGTCCGCAGGCGGTCGAGCGTGCCCCACTCGCGCTCGTCGAGGAGCCCGAGCGAGAGGCCGAGCAGTATGCCGAGCAACAGGAACGTCACGCTGAAGCCGGGCACGTTCTGGTCGAAGGTGTTGAGACGCGTGGGCGCGCCGGTGACGCTGGTCTCCCGTACCTCCAGCGCGCCCGGCAGGCGGACCTCGGGCGGCTCGGGAAAGGTCGGTACCGTCAGCGTCGGAAGGCTCGGCGGCGGCGCTGTGACGATGCGGGGGAAGCGGATCTCCGGGAGAGGCAGCGGGGTCCGGCCCGTCACGCGCTCGACCAGGGTGTCCGCGTCGAGGCGGACGAGCTCGCTCACGGCCATAGGAATCGCGGGCATCGCCGGCGGCGACGGGATGCGGTCGGCATAGCGTCCGGCCCCGCGCCGCACCGATCTCAGCCATAGCGTGTACGCGGCTTGCGTCGCCTCGAGCTCGGCGACGAAGCGCCGGAGCGGGAGGAGCTCGGCGGCGAGTCGCGCGCTCATGACCGCGCGACCGACGTCGCCCGCTGCGGCGACCGCCGACCGGACCTGGCGCTCCGCGCCGACTTCGGCAGCCCGGGCCCGCGCCGCGACCTCGTGCTGCGCTGCCGCGAGGCGCGCGGGCAACGCCGCGAGCTCGAGCGTCAGCGACGCGGCCGCGCGCTCGAAGTCGCGGCGCATCGCCGCCATCTTCTCCCGGAGGCGCGCGAGGCGACGGGCGGCACGCTCCTGCGCGCGCCGTTCGATGCCGTGGCGGAGCTCCTGAACGAGCGCACGCACGTTCGCGACCTCGAGGTATTTGACGGGATCGGTCAGGAGCTCGAGATCGACCGGCTGGCCCGCTGCGAGCGCACGCGACGCGCCCGCCGGGATGACGAGCGCGACCCCGGCCTCCTTCTGTTGCACGAGCTTCGCCGCGTCGACGCGCGTCCCGACGACGCGCGTCTGCACCATCTCCTGCTCGGCGAGCCGCTCGCGGAGCGCCCGTCCCACCCGTCCTCCGTCCTCGTCGGCGACCGGCAGGACGTAGGCGGTCTCGCCGCGCGGATCCGCGCCGTAGAGACTCGCGAGCGAAAAGCCGGCGACCGTGATCACGACGATCGGCGCCACCGTCAGGAACACGAGGCCCACCCGATCGCGCCACAGCAGCCGGAAGTCCTTGCCGATGGCGGCGGCGAGCGCGCGCGACATCAGCCGACGTCCTTGCCGTCGCCGTCACGGAGCGCGTGACCGGTCAGCTTGAAGAACGCGTCGGCGAGCGTCGGACGGTCGAAGCGGACCTCGACGACCGCGCCGCCGGCGCGGGCGGCGCGCGCGAGCAGGACCGGCAACGCCGCCGGGTCGTCGACGGCGAGCGTCGCGCTCGTGCCGTTCGCCGACAGCACCCGCACGCTGCCGAGCCCGTCGAGCCAATCGCCGGGAGGCGGCTTCAGCGTGCGGAGCGCCAAGCTCGCGGCGATGCCGCTCGTCTCGACGAGATCCATGGTGGTACCCGAGGCGACGACGCGGCCGTCGTCGAGGAGCACCGTGCGGTCGCAGAGGCGCTCGGCTTCCTCCATGTCGTGCGTGCTCACGAGCACGGCGGCACCGTCGTGGGCGAGCTGCCGGACGGCCGCGTGGATGCGCTCGCGCGACTGCGGGTCGATGCCGGCGGTCGGCTCGTCGAGAAGGAGCACGCGCGGCGCATGCATTACCGCGACGGCCAGGTTCAGACGGCGCTTCATGCCGCCCGAGTACTGCTCGACGGGGTCGTCGGCACGCGCCGCGAGTCCGACGAGCGCGAGGACGCGGGTCGCGGCGTCGGCCGCGGCGCGGCGCTCCAATCCGAGCATGCGGCCGAAGAAGCAGAGGTTCTCGCGTCCGGTGAGCGTCGGGTAGAGCGCCACCTGCTGCGGGGCGAAGCCGAGCGCCGCGCGCGCGCCGTTCGCATCGCGCGGTAGCTCGTGGCCGGCGATCGCGATTCGGCCTTCGTCGGGGGCGACGAGGGTCGCGAGGATCGACAGCGCGGTCGATTTGCCTGCGCCGTTCGGGCCGAGCAGTCCGACGATCTCACCGCTCGCGACGTCGAGCGCGACGTCCGCGAGCGCGAGGCGTGCCCCGTATCGCTTGCGGAGACCTGCGACCGTGATCGCCGACTCCATGCGACCATCTTGGCATATCCGAATGCTATACGCGCGTCATAACTTGACCCGCTCATGTCTATAGACTTAGACTTGCGCCCCCGTGAGGACGCGAGAGTGAGCGCGAGGTCGATCGAGGAAGGACGCGCACGCGGCAAGACCGTGCTCGTGCTCCACGGTCCGAACTTGAACCTCCTCGGTCGCCGCGAGCCCGAGGTCTACGGCGCGCTCACACTCGAGCAGGTCGACGACCGCTTGCGTGCACTTGCCGCCGAGCTCGGCGTCGAGATCGACATCGTCCAGACGAACGCCGAGGGCGAGCTGGTCGATCGCATCCAGGACGCCGCCGGCAGCGCGCATGCGATCGTCATCAACCCCGCCGCCTACACCCACACCAGCATCGCGATCCGCGACGCCATCCTCGCCGTCGGCCTGCCCGTCGTCGAGGTGCACCTCTCCAACATCCATGCCCGCGAGGAATTCCGGCACCGCTCGCTCATCAGCGACGTGGCCGTCGGCCAGATCTCGGGGTTTGGGGTCGACAGCTACCTGCTCGGCCTCCGTGCCGCGGTGCGCGTCATCGCCGACGCCCGACGGCGTTCGTTGAAGACGCGCCGGCCGCAGAAGGCGCGTCGCCCGGCGTGAGCGCGCGGCGCCGCGTTCCGCCGCCCCCGGCCGGACGTCGAGCGGCGTCACCCGACCCGTCCACGCGCGTCCTGAGCGACACGCAGGAGCTGAGGAAGCTGACGATGCTGATGGAGGAAAGCGGCCTCGTCGAGCTCGAGATCGAGAGCGCCGGCGAGAAGGTACGCCTCATGCGCGGCCGGGTCGCCGACGGCGGCGCCGCTGCGAGCGCGCCGCCGACGCGGGCCGCGCGGCGCGAGGCGGAGACCGACGGCGGTGCGCGGGCGATCACCTCGCCGATGGTCGGCACCTTCCATCGCGCGCCCGCGCCCGAGGCGGCGGCGTTCACCGAGGTCGGCGACGTCGTCGAGCGCGGTCAGGTACACTGCCTCATCGAGGCCATGAAGATGATGAACGAGATCGAAGCGGAGTTCCGCGGCCGGATCGTGAAGATCGCCGTCGAGAACGGCCGCCCGGTCGAGTACGGGGAGCCGCTCTTCCTGATCGAGCCCGTCTAGGTCGTCACCGTGTTCACGAAGATCCTGATCGCCAATCGCGGCGAAGTCGCGCTCCGCGTGATGCGTGCGTGCCGCGAGCTCGGCGTGGCGACGGTCGCGGTTTGCTCGACCGCCGATCGCGACGCGCTCCACGCGCGCCTCGCCGATGAGCGGGTGTGCGTCGGTCCCGAGCGCCCGGAGGACAGCTACCTGAACGTTCCCGCCGTGCTGTCGGCGGCGCTCTCGCGCGGCGCCGACGCCGTGCATCCGGGCTACGGCCTCCTCGCGGAGAACGGCGACTTCGCGGAAGCGTGCGAGCGCTCCGGGCTCGCGTTCATCGGCCCCCGCGTCCGCCACCTGCGTCTCATGGGCGACAAGCCGCGCGCCCGCCGGATCGTGGAAAAAGCGGGCGTGCACGTGCTGCCAGGCAGCCCGGAGCCGCTCGCGGATCTCGCCGACGCGCGCGCGGTCGCCGACGCGGTCGGCTACCCGGTGCTCGTGAAAGCTGCGGCGGGCGGCGGTGGCCGCGGGCTCGGCGTCGCGCGCGATCCCGACGGGCTCGCCGCCGCGTTCGCGGTCGCGCGCACCGAGGGCGAGCGCGCATTCGGAAACAACCTCGTGTACGTCGAGCGCTACCTCGAGCGCGCGCGTCACATCGAGGTGCAGCTCATCGCCGACCGCGATCGCCGGGTGGCGATCCTCGGCGAGCGTGATTGCTCCGTGCAGCGCGCGCGCCAGAAGCTCGTGTCAGAAGGTCCGGCGGTCGATCTCGCGCGCGGTCTCCGCACGAAGCTCGCCGAAGCCGCGACGCTCGCCGCGACCGCCGTCGGCTACACCAACGTCGGCAGCGTCGAGTTCCTCGTCGAGCCCGAGGGCGCCTTCCACTTCATCGAGATGAACACGCGCGTGCAGGTGGAGCACGCGGTGCCCGAGGTGCTGACGGGCGTCGATCTCGTGCGGGAGGGCATCCGCGTCGCGGCTGGCGAGGCGCTGTCGCTGCCCGCGAAGATCGACGTGCGGGGGCACGCGATCGAGTGCCGTGTCCACGCCGAGCCGACGCGTGGTGGCGCGAGGGTCCGCGCCTTCCACACCCCCGGCGGGGTCGGTATCCGCGCCGAGTCGGCGCTCGAGGTCGGGGACGTCGTGTGGCTCGAGGAGGGCCCGTTGCTCGCCAAGGTGCTCGCCCACGCCGCGACGCGCGCCGAGGCGCTCGCACGCCTCCGCGCAGCGCTCACCGAGCTCGTGATCGACGGGGTGCCGACGAACCTGACGCTCCTGCAGCGCGTGCTCGCCGATCCCGAGCTTGCCCGCGGGCCCGTCCACACCGATTGGCTCGAGTCGCATGCGGCGCGTTGAGCTCGTCGTCCTGCTCGTCGCGCTCGCTGGCGCTTGCGGCCGGAGCGACCCCCCGCGCCTCAAGGTGACGGCGCTGCCGCCGGACACCCAGGCGAGCACCCGGCCGACCGGCGCCGACGCCCGCTTCCAGCTGCGCAACATCGGCGGGCTGCCGCTCGCACTCGACGGCGTCGTGTCGGCCTGCGGCTGCGCCGCGACGTCGCGCCTGCCGGAGGCGCTCGCGAGCGGCGCGTCGGCCGTGCTCGGCGTCCGATGCCGTGCGCCGCTGGGAGTCCCCGCCGTCCGCGAGCTGCGCCTGCGCTCGAGCGATCCCGGGAATCCCGAGACGCCGCTCCGGGTGACGCTTGCCGGGGTGGGTGCGGGTCCCGATCCCGCGACGCTCTACTTCGGCTACGTCGCGCTCGGTGCCGAGGAGGCGCGCGAGGTCGTCGTCCCGGTGGCCACGCCGGCGGCGGTATCGGCGCTTGCCCACGCCGAGTTCACGATCGACACGCTGCCCCCGCGTGCCGACGGTGCCAACCGCGTGCGGGTCCGTTTCACGCCGCGCGTTCCCGGCATCACGCGCGCAACCCTCGACCTCGGCGCGTCCGGCGGGCCGCTTCCGGTCACGGGCGTCGGCTACGATCGGGTGATGGCGTTTCCGGCCGAGCTGCGCATTCCGCGTGCGACCGGCGCCGCGGGGCTGCCGAGCATCGCGCTCGTCGCCGCCGCGGGGGGGCGGCTCGCGCTCGGGCGCATCGACTATCCGCCCGGAATCAGCGGCGAGCTGCGGACGGTCATCCCCGGAAAGCAGGCGCGGCTCGTGCTGCGCGGGCGCGGCGGAGCGGACGTCGCACCGGGCGCCGCGATCCGCATCCACGCCGACGCGACCGGAGAGCCGCTCCTCACGATCCCGGTCGTCGGCTCCGGCGACCCAACCGCTCCGCCGGCGTGACCGCGCTCGGGATCATCGCCCCGCCCTCGCGCGGGCTCGACGTCGTCGGCGTCGGCGTGAACGCGATCGACCATCTCTGCACCGTCGACGCGTTTCCGACTTTCGACAGCAAGCAGAGCCTCGCCGGGTACGACTGCCAGCCGGGCGGCCAGGTCGCGACCGCCCTCGTCGCGCTGCAGCGCTGGGGACAGCGGACACGCTACGTCGGCACGTTCGGCGACGGCCCGCTCGGCGAGCTCTCCCGCCGCTCGCTCGCCGACGAGGGCATCGACGTGGCGCACGCGCGCGTTCGCCGTGGCGTCGCGAACCAGTGCGCGGTGATCCTCGTCGACGGTCCGTCCGGCGAGCGTACGATCCTCATGCACCGCCCACCCGAGCTCACCCTGCGCGCCGGCGAGCTCGACCGTGCGGTCGTCACGGCCGGCCGGGTGCTGCACCTCGACGGCTACGACGCCGATGCCGCCTTCACGGCGGCGACGTGGGCGCGCGCTGCCGGCATCCCGGTCGTCGTCGACGTCGACACCGGCGCGCCCGGGGTCGAGCGTCTCCTCCGGCTCACCGATGCCGTGATCCTCGCGCGCGAGTTCGCGTGCGCGGTGACCGGCGCTGCCGATCCCGCGGCCGCGCTCGCCGGGCTCGTGACCATGACGGATGCTCCGCTCGTTGCGGTGACCCTCGGCGCCGAGGGCGTGCTCGCGCGGAACGCGGACCGAACCCTGCACGTCCCGGCATTCGTGGTGCGGGCCGTCGACACGACCGGCGCAGGCGACGTCTTCCGCGCCGGCTTCATCCACGGGCTGCTGCACGGGTGGTCGTTCGAGCGTACGCTCGCGTTCGCCAACGCGGCGGCGGCCCTCAAGTGCACGCGTGTCGGTGGGCGGCCAGGCATTCCCACCGTCGACGCGGCGGAGGCGCTGATCGCCGAGCGAGGAGGCATCGCATGACGGGATTCACGGACAAGGTCGCCATCGTGACCGGCGGAGCATCGGGTATCGGACGCTCGCTCGCGGCGGCGCTCGTACACGAGGGCGCGCGGGTCGTCGTCGCGGATGCCAACGCGACCCTCGCGGCAACGGTCGCGCGGGAGCTCGGCGATCGCGCGCGGGCCGAGTACGTCGACGTCGTCGACTCGGTCGGGGTGCAGCGCATGGTCGACGCGACGGTCGCCCGCGAAGGCCGGCTCGACCTGATGTTCAACAACGCGGGCATTGCCGTCTTCGCCGACGCGCGCGACACCACGCTCGAGGACTGGAACCGGCAGATCGACGTCAACCTCCGCGGGGTCGTGCACGGCGTCGTCGCCGCCTATCCGATCATGGTGCGGCAGGGACACGGCCACATCGTGAACACGGCGTCGGCCGCGGGGCTCCTGCCGGTCCCGGCCAACATCGCGTACGTCGCAACGAAGCACGCCGTGGTCGGACTCTCGCTCACCCTCCGCGCCGAGGGCCGGCCCCACGGCGTTCGCGTGAGCGTCGTCTGCCCGGGGCTCATCCAGACGCCGATCACGCAGGCGGCGAAGATCGTCGGGCCGACGCGGGAGACGGTGCTCGCCGACCCGCGCCTCCGGCTCTACTCCTCGGACCGCCTCGCGCGCGCCGTGCTGCGCGGCGTCCGGCGCAACCGCGGTCTCATCCCGTTCACGCCCGAGGTACGCCTCATGTGGGCGCTCCACCGTCTCAGCCCGCGCATCACGACGACGATCATGGGTCGCATCTACAAGACGAGCCCCTTCTACCGCGCGCGATCTGAATAGGCGGAGGGAAGATTGCGGCACGGTCGCGTCGAGGTGGAGGTGGGGCGACGCTCCGCGGGCCAACGTCTCGCACGCCCATCCCGCTCACGAGGCAAGTGTTCGCAGGGCACGCTGTGCTCGCCAAGCGCCG
>JANNPN010000085.1:0-4949 GCA_031400185.1 Polyangiaceae bacterium | reverse complement strand
CGGCGTCGAGAGAAAAACGACGACGGGCTTCTCGCTGAGCTGGACGAGCTCCTTCAGCACCGTCATCTTGGCCTTGAAGGTGTCGGCTTTCGGGTCGACCTTCGGAAGCTCCTTCAAGAGGAGCTTCACGACGTGGTGCTCCTCGACGGCCTCGAGGATCATGTCCTTCGCTTGCTCGGTGTCGAGCGCCCTGACCGCGGGGTAGTAAATCTCCTCCTCGATCGCGGTGTGGGTCGTGAGCTGGCGCAGTATCTCGTTCATCGCCCGGCGCCGGACCCGCCCGTCGTCGGAGCCGAGGGCGGTCTCGAACAGTCCCTCGACCTCGCGATGCTGGTGCTCGAGAAGAGCCGACGCGGTTCCTTCCGGCGCGTCGAGCTGCGGGACGAGGGCACGAACGGCGCTTGCGGCGCCGGCGAGCATCTTGCTGGCCGTCTTCCCGAGGGACGATTGCTCGCCGCCCTTCGACGACTTGACGCGGCCCCGCGTCGACCGTTTGGCCGTCGTGGTGACCCGCGTGGATGCGGTGCTGCGCTTCTGCTTCGACTTCGGCGTCGTTGCCATGATGGGAACCTCCGGAAGATACAGCGAGCAAGACCCGCACCAACTGACTTGCCCATGGGGTCGGCGCTTTCGCGCGTGGTGGGCGGGAGGATTTTGAAAGCGTGCTAGGGCCGATTTTAGACTTTACAAACGCCGTCGGGTCGCGCGACGACGAACGAGAGCCGTCGTGCTCGGAAGGTCCCACGGCGTCCGTCCCGCGCCGCTTCGCATTCCGGTCTCTCGGTGTCGTGCTCGTGTCACTCGTCTACGTCCTGCCCAGTGCGAGGTGATGGGTACGCTCTGCCACGACGCAGAGGACGCGGCCGGTCAGGCGTGTCACGAGCTCGGGCACGACGGGCCCCCCTCGACGTGTGCCGAAGAGTTCCCCGCCTGCATCGTCGGCTGCCTCGGCGACGGCGACGGCGGCGACGGCGACGGCGATCCATTGTGCCGCGCGCTCGGCAGCCTCTGTCACGACACGACCGATGCCGCCGGGCAGGCGTGCCACGAGCTCGGGCACGAGAACGACCCGGAGGCGTGCCGCCGCCGGTTCGACGCGTGCGCGACACTCTGCCTCGCGGCTGGGGCCGACTGACAGCGCGCACGACGAACCGGGACAGTGGCAGAATTCGCGTGACACCGCGCCGGCGGGTCTGGTACCAGCCGCGCAGTGCCGTGATTCTTCCTGCCTCCGGAGATTCGATGCGACGCATTGCCCCCTTGGTTCTCGTGTCGGCGCTCGTGCTCTGCACGGCGCTCGCCGCCTCTGCCGCTCCGACGTTCGAGCCGCCGGTCGTGCTCAGCAACACGCCCAGCAACGACGTGAAGGGAAGCGACTTCTCGCCCGTCGCCGCCACGAACGGCGGCACGCGACGCCGATACCTATGTCGCCGCCTGATCCGGCAAGGGCGCGCCGGCGAGCCGGGGTTCGGCCATCAGGACGTCCTCGCGGCGACGTCGACCGACGGCGGCGCGACGTGGTCGGCGCCGACGCCGCTCAACCCCGTCGCCGCGGCAGACGGGGAGAGCAATGACCTCGAGACGACCTGCAGGACTTTCTGACGCTCTATTTGCAGCAATGCCGGGACGCGGGCGGCGACGTGTACGCGTTCGGCGCGAAGTTCGGCCAGAACCTGCACAAGCCGATCGACCAACAGTTCGGCAACCTCGACGGGCTGCACGGGATCCACGACATCCACATGAACCAAGGCAACCCGCCCGGTCCGTACGCCGGCGACAACGGCGCGTTCCACGACGGCGGGCTGTTGCTCGCGTTCGGCGGCCGCGTCGTCGGCCTCTTCCTCGCCTTCCAGAGTCAGGCCGTCCCGACCGACGCGAACGGCAAGCCGACGAGCGATGCGCAAACACTCGCGGTGCTCGTCGTGGGCGGGCCGCCGATCCCGGTCCCGACGCCTCCGCCGGTTCCGGTTCCGACCCCGTCCCCCGTTGCGGACGTCTACCTGGAGCGCGCGCTCTTGAATCCGAGCGGCGACGACGCCGGCAAGGAGGTGATCGTGCTCGGCAACCTCTCGGTCGACGGGGCGACGCTCGACGGCTGGACGCTGGTCGACAAGAACCAGCGCGTGACTCGACTCGACGGGCTCACGGTCGCCGGCGGCGGGTCGACCCCGATCGCGCTCGACGGCACCGGTGTGCAACTCGGCAACAACGGCGGCAGCGTCCGTCTGCTCGACGGCGCGGGTGTCCAACGGGACGTCGCCGTGTACACGGCGGAGCAGGCGAAGCTGCAGAACCGTTTTCTCCGCATCGGCGGCTGAGCGCGCGGCGACTTCCGGCGCGGCCGAGCGAGTCGTCGTCTATTGCACGACGGCCGTCGCAGGCAGCGTTACCCGCCCAAGCCCCGGGAGCCCGATGAAGAGGTCCACGGCGAGGCTGGTGGTCGGCGGCAGGCAGAAGAGGCCGCCGAACGTGGGCGCGAACGTGCTTGGGATGCCGCTGACGCTGATCGTGCTGCCGAGGGCGCCGTTGTCGGTGAAGCAGTTGTACGTGTGGGTGGTGCAGCTGTCGCCCGGGAACGTGCAATCCGCATTCGTGTTGCAGCCGCGCAGCTCCTCGATGGCGCAGCCTTGGTAATTCGGGCCGGCGAGGCAGACGCCCTCGTTCACCGAGTCGAGGTCGCTCGGGTTGGCGGTGCAGACGTCGTCGTTGCAGGCGTTCGGTGCGGTGTTGGATCCGGGGACGGCGCAGGTGGCGGCCGGGCACTGCGTGAACGAGGTGCAGGGCAAGCCGACGTTGACGCCGGCGCTGCAGCGCCGCCCGCCGCACGTCGTGGCGCCGACCGCTTCGCAATCGTCGTCGTCGAAGCACGGCGTCGACGCGGCGTCGTTGCAGGTCTGACAGAAGCATTTCGTGCCGGGGGCGCCCGTGCACGTGGGGCTCGCCGCGCCGAGCGTCACGGACGAGGTGCTCGTGCTGAGCGGCATCCTGTAGCGCCGCACCCCGATGGGATGCATCGGGACCTCCGGCGGACAATCGAGGCTGACGTCGTCGCCCGTGAACGTGCTGTGTCCCTGGACCGTGCACGCCTCGCCGGCGCGCTCGCCGCCGGAGCAGAGACCGGACACGCAACTCGGACACGGATGGAAGCTCGAGACGCCGGCGAAGGTCGCGACGCGGAGATCGAGGTCGAGATCCGTGGCACCGCTCGCGAGGTCGATGGCACCCGCGATCGGGCTCGCGATTTCGGTCATGAGGCAGAGCGGTACGCCGATCAGTCCTTGCGGCGGACCGGCGAAGAACACGCACGCGTTGCCGGTGCCGGGACAGTCGGCGTTGCCGGTGCAAGTGATCCAGCTGCCGTCGGCACCCGCGGCAGTGCCGCGGCAGCGCCGGTTGCCGAACGCGGTGCCGCCGCCGTTCGCGATCGGTCCCGAAAGAACGCACTCGCCGCAGGGCGTGAGCGGGTTGGCGCAGTCGCTGATGCTCATCGTGAGCCGCACGTTCGAGGGCAGGGGCTCGTCGTGGTACGCGCCGGTATAGCCGAGGTCCTCGTCGGCGGCGGTGCCGTTGAAGGTGAGCTCGTACGTCGTCGGGCAGCCGCCGCCGGGCGTGACGGTCGCGTGCGGGGTCGGTGTGCCGCCGGTCGTCGACGTCGGTCCGACCGGTGTCGTGGTCGGAGTCGGCGCCGCGCCGCAGCTCCCGAGGTCGCAGCCGACGGCCCCGAGCAGGGTCGCGGCCGTCGGCGCCTCGAAGCGCACGAGGTCGTCGGCGAGGCGCGCGCTCTCGCTCCGGAGGCAGCTCTGGTAGTCGGCGATCGTCGCGAGCGACGCACACGCGGCGGCGTCGCCGGCACGGACGAGGTTCGACGGCAGCAGCGCATCGACATTGCCGCCGGCGGGATCGCGGAGCGCCGCGAAGACCGCCGCGTCGCCGCACGACTTCGCGAGGCTCCCGGCGAGGCCCGTGCTCTGCGTCTGCAGCTTGTCGAACCCCTTCACGCAGCCCGCGCGCGCTTTGTCACGGCACTTCACGCGGTCGTCGCCGCTCTTGGTCTGGTTGCACGCGAAGAGCGCGTCGACGCACTTCGCGACCGCCTTCAAGCGCCCGCTCGTGAGCTTGGTCGCCGCCTTCGTGATCGCCTTCTGACACTTGAGGAGACCCTTCCCGAGCGCGCCGTCGGCGACGTCCGCGCCCGCGCCGCCGTGGTCGTCGAGGCAGGCGACGGCATCGAGGTCGGCCGGCGGAACGACGACGGCCGGCGGCGGCGTGAACTGCATGAGCTCGAGCGCGCGCGGCACCGCGAGCTGGAAGATCCGGCTCGCGAGGCAGCCGTGCTGGGCGGCGAGACACGCCGCGACCTCGGCGGCCGCGCCGACGGCCCCGCCGAACTCGGAACAATCGACCGTGCCGAACCCGAGGCCGTCCGCGCCCGTCACCTGTGCGGGGTCGAGCGCCGCGCACGTCCCGGCGACGGCGCCGATGTACGCTTGTCGAGCGGCGGTGATCACGGCGAGCGATTTGAGGCATCCGCCGCGCGCCTTCGTGACGCACGCGGTGCGCTTCGCCTCGTCCTCGACGGTCTGGATGCACTTCCCGACCCCGTCGGTGCACTTCGCGAGCGCGCCGAGCTTCTTCGCGACGAATTTGGCGCCCTGCTTCTTCAGCGCCGCCTGGCACTTCACGACGGTCTTCCCGTCGGCGGCGGCCGACGCGTCGAGGGCGGACGCGAGCATACACGCGATCAACGTGATCCCGAGCGCGACAGGGAAGCGGTGGGAGGACATGGCGGTCTCCTTCGCGCCGGGGACGGTCACCGGTGGGAGACCAGGATGGCGCGACGCAAGCTACCGAGCCTGCGTCGCGACTGTCAACGCGGCACCGCAGCCGGTCGTGTCTCAGCTTGATGCTCGCGCGGCGGACCAATCGGCAGCGGAAGCGGTGGCAGCAGG
>JANNPN010000192.1:0-53678 GCA_031400185.1 Polyangiaceae bacterium | reverse complement strand
CGGCGGGCAGTATGCGCTGGGTGGCCGGAACCCGGCGACCGTAGAAGCCATCCCCGACCCGCCCGCCTGCTGCCACCGCTCCGATCAGTCCGTCTTCTTCGTCACCGGGTGCATGAAGCACTGACTCCCGATCGTGACCGTGACGCGCGTGTTCGCGGCCGTGTCGTTCGCGGCGGCCGACCCGAACCACTTCTTGGATTTCACCTGGAGCTGGAACATGCCGGGCTGCTTCGGGGCCAAGCTCTTCAGCTGCACCTGCGTGAGGCCGAGCTTCGACTTGAACTTCCAGAGCTTCCCGGAGCCGCCGGCGGCCGCGATCGCGCGGAGGGTGCGGTCCGCGATCGGCTGCGTGTCGCCGTCGTCGAGCCGGACGTTCACCTGCTCGCCGTTGTACGCGCCGAGCGGGATCAGCATCTTCACCCCGAGCTGGCCGCTCTCCTTCTTCGTCTTCACCTGGACGTTGGCCTTCGGATCGGCGACGGCAGTGGTGCACGGACACGAGCAGTCGGCCTGGCACGCACCCGGGCACACCCCGCCGACCGGCCCGTCGCACGGCTCGCCGAGCTCGATCACGCCGTTGCCGCAGGTCTCGAGGTCGCACACGTCCCCCGCGCCGTCGCCGTCGGTGTCGGTCTGCGCGGGATTGGCCACGAAGATGCAGTCGTCGAGATGGTCGGGCACGCCGTCGTCGTCCGTGTCGGGGCTCGCGGGCACGATGGCGCGGGGCTCGCACGTCACACCCGGGGGGCAGTCGGCGTTCGTCGTGCATACGCCTTGGGTCCGCGTGCAGGTGCCGAGCTCGCAGAACGCGCCTGGGCCGCAGTCGGCCGTCACGGTGCACGTGGCACCGACCTCGACGCACGCGCCGGTCCCGACGTAGACGGTGCCGCGGGTCGTCCCGGGATCGCCGCCGGCGAGCGGATTGCCGCCCGTGACCGTGCCGATCGTCTCGGTCGTGCCCGTCCCGAGGTCGAAGAGCCGGATCACGAGGTCGTCGGCGTCGCCGTCGCCGTTGAGATCCGTGCCGCCGAACGCGCACAACGGTGAGGACACGCCGCCCGCTTGATCGCACTCGCGGCTCAGGAACTTCACCGAGCTCGTGAACACGCGGTACGGAATGCGCGGATCGCACTCGGGGATGCGACACGGCGTCACCGCCTGGTGCGTGTCGTGCACGATGTGGGTTGCGGGATCGTAGACGTGGAGCACGTCGTCGGCGGTGTCGCCGTCGAGGTTCAGATCCGCGCCCTGCGACGCCTCGCTCGTGCGAAATGCGACGAGGCTCGGGCCGCAGGCGAACTCCTCGGCGGCGCGCTGCGTGTTGGTGAGCGCGCTCACGGCGGTGTCCCAGACCTGCAGCACGCGATCGAGCGTGTCGACGTCGGGCGGGTTCAGGCTGCCGGCGCCCTGCTGCCACTCGGGGGTGATGAAGACCGCGAGCGGGCCGCACATCGCGAGCGTGTCGGCGGCCTGGCCGGTGTTGGTCCACGCGCCGACGACCGTCGGCGGATGCACCTCGACGACGCCGTCGGTCGCGTCGCCGTCGGCGTTGAGAACGGCGCCGTTCTGGCCGCGCTCGTCGACGATC
This sequence comes from Polyangiaceae bacterium, assembly GCA_031400185.1. GTDB lineage: Bacteria > Desulfobacterota > Binatia > UTPRO1 > UTPRO1 > UTPRO1. Next base: position 52,090 of record JANNPN010000192.1, on the reverse strand, counting down.
GCGCCGATCGCGTTCGGCGACAGCGCGATCGCCGTCGCGGCGACCCCGAGGGTCTGCGGATTGCCGCTGCCGGGCCAGAGCACGGCGACGGTGTCGGCCGCGTCGGCGTCGCCGTTCAGCGACCCGCCGGGACACACCCCCGAGCCGACGGCCGACTCGGGACGGAGGAACGCCGCCATGCCGTTCGCGACCGCGACTTGGGTCGCCGGGCAGAGCGTCTGGAGCGTGCTTGTGCCGGTGTGCAGCACCTCGAGGACCGGGTCCTTCACCCGGTTGTCGTCGAAGAGGAGGTTGTCGATGCCGAGCGGGTCGCCGCCGTCGACGCTGCGGACGAAGACGTCGTCCTTCGCGTTGGTATCGACGCCGGGCGGCAGGAGGTTCGGATCGGCGCTCGCGAACGCGACCGTCTGCCCGTCGCCGGAGATCGCCACGTTGGTCGAGGCCGCGGAAGCCTGGGCGCCGTCGTACGCGATGCTCACGCGCTTGGTCACGTTCGTCAGGCGGTCGCGCACGTAGACGTCGCCGACGCCGTTCGTGTCGCCGCCGGGGCCGAGCAGCGTCGTCGCGAGCGTCTGGAACGCGACGTAGCGGCCGTCGCGCGACAAGCGTCCGGCGAACGAGAAGTTGTCGGCCTGCGTCCCGTCGGTGGCGACGCTCACGAGCTCGGTCGTTCCAAGCAAACGGTCGCGGACGAAGAGGTCGTCGATGCCATTCGAGTCGCCGGGCGCGATGGCCGAGTCGTCCGTGAAGAGCACGAACCGGCCGTCGGCGGAGATCTGCGGGTTCCGCGTGAAGAGTCCGCCGCTCTGCTGCCCCTGGTTGGTCACGCTCACGACCTGGGTCGTGCCGAGGAGTCGATCGCGGACCAGCACCTGCTGCGTCGACGAGAACCCGGTCGACGACGCGTACGTGACGTACCGGCCGTCCGCCGACATGTCGGCCGCGCCGGTGTCGACGGTGCCGTTCTGGTCGGGCGCGCCGACGACGTCGCTCACGCGCTCGGTCGTCGCGACGCAGCCGGGCACGACGACGCCGTTCGAGCGGCAGGTGTCGCGGACGAAGACGTCGTACTCGCCGTTCGTGTCGCCCGGCACGAAGTTCGTGCAGTTGCTGATGAAGGACACGAAGCGGCCGTCGTCCGAGACGGCCGGCGACGTCGAGAAACCGACGGTGGCCATGGGCGGGATGCAGTACGACCCGTCCGTCGCCGCGCTGGCGCGGACGGTCGACGGCGTGCAGCCGCCGACGCCGACGCCGTTCGATACGCAGCGGTCGCGCAGGTGGACGTCGAACGCGCCCGAGGCCAGGGGGTCGAACACCGTATTCTGGAGGTCCCAGTCGTCGGACACGAACACGACGAAGCGGCCGTCCGGCGACATCTTCGCGTCCTTCGAGCCACCGTTGGTGTAGATGCAGCGCGGCGGCCCGCCGACGGCGTCTGGGTCGATCTGCTCGGTCGTGTTGGTGACGCGATCGCGCACGTAGAGACTCGAGCAGTTGGCAAAGGTGGCGAAGTCGTTGGGGTTCGGCAGATCGGTCGCCACACTCGAGAAGGCCGCGTAGCGGCCGTCGAAATTGAGCGCGCTCCCCGACGAGTCCTCGTTCGGACCCGCGCCGCCGGCGGTCAGGCTCACGCGCGTGATCGTGCGCGCGGCCATCTCGGGCTCGGACGAGCGGAAGAAGACGCGGCCGTTCGAGATCGCGAGGCTCTGGCCGTCGATCGCGAGATTGGCGTCGACCGCGCGCCGCGGGCTCATCGCGATCTCGCCGGCGCCAAGCTTGAAGACGCGCGCGATCGATCCCGACGCGTCGCCGTTGCCGTCGATGTCGCACTGCTTTTGCCCCGGCTCGGACTCGAGGAAGGCGAGGATGTCGCTCTCGATCGCGGAGGCAGCGAAATTGAAGGGAGGTTGGTTGATGCGCACGACCGCGCGACCCTCGGGCGTGCCGACGAGGCCGCAGCCCGGAGGGGCGCCGAGGTTCTCGGGGTCGCCGGTCAGCCGATCACGGAGGGTGATGACCGAGTCGGTCGTGTCGCCGTCGCCGTTGTGGTCGGTCAGGTCGACGCGCTCTTCCAGCGTGAATGCGAGCTGGTCGGTGGTTCCTTGATACAGGCTCTCGAGCGCCACCTGGGCGCGCGCCTCGAAAGCGTAGCTCACGCAGGTGTTGCCGATGCCGGGGCAGTCGATCGGCGCCGTGCACGGCGCGTGCGGATCGAGCTGGCAGACGCCGGTGCCGATCGGCGTGCGCGCCAGCGGAATCGGACCACCGCTGGCGGCGAGGGGCCCAAAATCGGCGAAGAGGGTGCCGCAGCGGCCGCCGCTGCATTGGCCGTCGTTGGCGCAGACGGCACCGGGCGTCCCGCCGCCGACGCACGTCGTCGGACAGCTGCCGCCCGGCGGGCAGTCGGTCGCGAGCACGCACGCCTGGCCCGGCGCGTTCGAGCACGAGCCGGCGCGGCGCGCGATCCGGAGGATGGTGTACGGCGCATCGACCGAGCCGAAGAGCGACACGACGTCGGGGTCGCTCACGGTCGGATCCGACCCGGGCTCGAAAATCGGCGGCAGCGGGGCCCCCTCGGGCGTGTAGGACCCGAGGAACACCGGGTCCGGCACGGCGAAGCCGAGCGGCGAGCGCAGCGTCGCGCGCAGCAGGCGCGGCACAGGAACGCCCCCGTTCGTCGCGAGCAAGCCTTGCCAGTTGAACGGCACGAGGATGTTTCCGGCCGCGTCGACGGTCATGCGGAGCTCGGAGAGGGTCGGGTTGCAGGGCGCGGGGCTGTTCGCGAAGCAGAGGCTCGCGTAGTCGTTCGCCTGCGGCAGCGCGGTGAAATGGCTGAAGGTCTTCGCGGGGTTCTGCTGGCAGGTGCCGTTGGCGTCGTAGATCTCGTCGACGCAGGCGATCGTGCCGGTCGCGCCGTCGCAGGTGGCAGTCGCGAGGCCGCAGGGAAGCGGGACGCCGGCGGCCGTCACGGCGATCGTCGCGGGGCCCGCAAGCGTCCGGTCGTCGGCGGTGGGCGCGAAGAACGCGTCGGTGTCGGGGAAGCGGAAGGAGAGCCGCGGGATGCCGTTCCGCCCGACGATCGCGAGGTCGTTCTCCGACGCCTGGAAGCAGGCGACGTTGCCGACGCCGACCGTGGCTTCGCACGCGGTGCGGAGCGTCTTCGGCTTCCCGCTCGTGCACGAGTCGGCCGTGAGGAAGACGACCCGCGGCGTCCCGCCGGTCGGCTTGAAGATGACGCTCACCACGTGGTCGTCGCCCGCGATGCCGAAGCCGGGCGAGAGCGCGTCGCAGCGGGCGGGCTCGAGGCCGACCTCGACGAAGTCCCCCGGTCCCGCGAACGGCTTGTTGGTTGCGCCGAGGTCGCCGCGGAAGACCTGCTGGGTGCTCGGGATGAGATTGCAGCCCGCGTGGGCAGGTCGAAGGCTCGGTGCCTGGACGACGAGGCCTGCGAGCAACGTCGCGGCGATGCGGGTGGTGACCTGGTGGAGACGCGGAGATACAGCCGGCGGCGGGAAGGGGGTCATGGGGGAACTTCTTCCCTGGCAGGCATTGTGTCAATCCCGCACACCCTAGGGCGGGAAGGCGGGGTTCGGCCCTGCGGCGCGAAGAATGATACGAGCGAGGGCGGCGCCGAGGATGATCACCGAGGGCGCATCGAGTGTGGGCATGCGGGCTCCTTAGAGCACCTCAGGCTCCCCGCGCGAGGAAGGCCCGGCAGCCGGGCGCGCCATATCACGGAGCGAGCGTCACCTTGAAGGCGTTGTCACTGATCAGACCGGTGACGTAGATGCTGCCGGTAGGGCCGACGGCGAGCGCGCCGGGCGAGCTCAGCAGGTTCGCTCCACCATCGCCGCTCGCGTCGAGGATCTGCGTGATCACACCGCCCGGCGTGATCTTGAAGACGTTCGTCGCTCCGGTCACGTACACGTTCCGGCTGGCATCGGTCGCAATGCCTTCGGGGAAATCCAGTGTGTGGCCGATGCCATCGCCGGTCGCGTCGATGATCTCGGTGATCGCGCCGCCCGGTGTGATCCGGAAGACGTTGTCGCTGAAAACGCCGGTCACGTACACGTTCCCCTGGTTGTCGACGGCGACGCCGCCGGAACCGTCGAGCGCATTGCCCGCACCGTCGCCCGCGGCGTCGATGATCTCGGTCTTGACGCCCGCGGGCGTGATCTTGAACACGTTGTCGCTGCCGCGACCGGGAACATACACGTTGCCGCTGCCGTCGACCGCGATGCCCGCCGGCTCGTCGAACGGGTTGCCGACTCCGTCGCCCGTCGCGTCGATGATCTCCGTCCTGACGCCGCCCGGCGTGATCTTGAAGGCGTTGTCGCTGCCCCTGCCGACGACGAACACGTTCTGATTGCCGTCGACCGCGACGCTGTCGGCAGTGACGAGCGCGTTCCCGGTCTGGTCGCCGGTCAGATCGATGATCTCGGTGATCACGCCACCCGGGGTGATCTTGAAGACGTTGTCGCTGCCGATCGCGGATACGTAGACGTTCGCCATGGTGTCGACGGCGATGCCGGAGGCACCGTCGAGCGTGTTGCCGGCCCCGTCACCCGCGGACCCGATGATCCTGGTGATCGCTCCGGCCGCGGTGATCCTGAAGGCGTTGTCGCTGAGCGTGCCGGACACGTACGCGTTGCCCGCCGCGTCGACCGCGATGCCCGAAGGGTTGTTCAGCGGATTCACCGCGTGATCGCCGGTCGGATCGATGATCTCGAGGATCGTCGTGGTGGGCGTGGCGGTCGGCGTGGTGGAGCGGGTTGGTGTCGGACCCGTGAACGTCGGGGTCGGCGTGACCGTCGGGGTCGACGTTCGAGTCGCGGTCGGCTGGCCGGGTGAAGGCGTCGGCGTCTTGACGGTAAGCGTACAGTCCTGCGAGCACGCGTCCCCGTCGACGAGATTGCCGTCGTCGCACGCCTCCTTCGCGGGATTGCGAAAACCGTCTCCGCAAACGTTCAACCGGCACCCATTGGTGCAATCGTCCTCGTTCTCGCCGTCGCCGTCGTCACATTCCTCGTCGGCTTCGATGCGGTTGTTGCGGGCGCCGAGGCATTTCGGCGCGATCAGATCGAATGGCTGCAGCTCGCCGACACCCGTGCCGTCATCGACGCCGAACACCAGACGAAAGCCGCAGCCGCTCGCGTCGACCGGATACTCGACATTCATGTTCAGCTGCACGTCTTCCGGGTCGAGCGTGCCGGCGAATGCGTCGTCGTCGACGAGCGTACCGTCGAGCCTCTGCACCGCGATCACCAGCTGTTGGTCGGGCGCACGCTCCCCCGCGATCGCGGCCGGCACCTGGTAGGAGACGTTGATCCGGCGGGCCTCGCCGGGTGCGACTGCCTTGGCGCCGGTGATCTGCAGCGTGGCGGCGCGTGCTTGCTCGGGGCTCGCCTTTCCCGGAACGAATACGGCGGCGTTCTTCGGTTTGAACTTGATGATGCTCGAGCCGAACGGGTTGTTCCGCCGCGGGAACCGTCCGAGAATCCGTCGAATGAAACGACAGATCCCCACGGACGTCGAGCACCCCGCGCGTGGCTCGGTCGTCCCGAGCTGCGCCGATTTCGGCACCGTCGGTGCGCACAAGATGTCGGTCAGGCTCAACTTGGCGGATGCGAGTAGTTCGTCGATGCGCGGCGCCCCCAAGCGCGTCAACTCTGCTGCGCGACACTCGTGCTGCTTCGAGAAGCAGCTGAGGTAGTCGTTGAACTGGTCGAGCGTGTCGATGCCGACGCGCTCGCATTCGCATCCCAGCGCATCCGTGTTCGAAGCTTGGGGCAATCGATACGTCTCGTAGATCGCTTCACACGCGAGCCTGATCTGCGCATTGGCCACTTCACGGGCCGCACGCTGAGAGATCTGCGCCTCCTGGCATTTGACGGCGGCTTTCAATCGGCAGAGCTCGAGCTTGGCGGGCGCTTCTTGCTGCTCGCACTTGAAGAGCGCGTTGTAACACTTGTTGATGGTCTTGAGCGCCGAGACCGTGAGCTTCGACGCGGCCCCCGAAACCACGGCATCGCACTTGCCGACGAGCTTCCCCAACGCCTGCTCACCGCACGCGTAGCAGCCCTCGTATCCGGGAAGATCGCGAAGTCCCGACACGTCGGCCAGCAACGTGATGAACTCACGCGACCGCGGCGCTTGGATGGATGCGAGCCGCTGCGCGGTGCGCGCATAGCTTCGGATCAGACATTGGGCGAGGCGAAGCGGCGTCTCGAGGTCGATGCCGATCTGAGCGCACGTGTCCTCTTGGCGCGAGTACGCAAGCCCGGCGAGCGACGTGAGATCGTCCATCGCGAGCCCGAGGCCGCTGCATTTCTTGAGGAACTTGTCGGAGAACCGCGTCTCGGCGGCTTGGAGCTTAACGATTGCCGAGCGACACGGCTTCGCGCCCTTCCCAAGACACGACTCGAGCTTGTCGGGAGCGTGAAGACACGCCGCGGCTTTCTTGGCGCACGTCCGAAGGTTGTCGAGCTGCGACTCCAGGAACTTGACCGTTGCCCCGGTGATCTCCGCAGCGCACTTGGTGGCGCGTTTGGCCGTTTCGGGATTCGACAGCCGGAGGGGAGGCGGGGATTGTGCGTAGGCGGAGGTCGCGGAGGAAAGCGCCGCGATGGCGAGCAGCACGCCGACCGCATGCAACGCGATCATGGACGCTTGGCGCATGACGGAACTGCCACCTCTCGAACCTCCAATCGCGCGCCACGGCATGCCGGTGCCGCGACGAGGTAACAGAGTCCTCGGCGATGTCAAATTTTTTCCGACCTGGGCCCGAACGATGCGTCGGCGCAGGGTGCGCCAAAACAGCGCACCCTGCCCCCTCAGGCGTGCGCGTCGCCGACGCCGTCCTCCAAAAATCCGTCGAAGAGCACCTGGCCCGCGTCGTTGATGATCGTGAGCCTGCCTCCGACGGATTGGAACTCCGCACCGGTCGTCCCGGCGGCGGCGTCGCCGGCCTTGGCGACGATGGAGAGTGCCCCCTGCGGGTCCGCGACGACGATCATGTCGCCCGTCGACGAAACTGCTGCCGAGAACGCGACCGTGCCGGCGTCGTTCACGCATGGCGGCTCGAGTTGCGAGATCGAGCCGCCGCCGAGCTGATCGCCCTCTTTGGCGATGATCCGATAGGTAGCAGCGTCGGCGGCCGGTAGCGCTCGCGAGGTACAGCGCTGCCGCGAGCGACGCGAGCCGGGAAAAGATTCGGTGTTGACGAGCTCGGATCGACAACGGGGGAGCCTCCTGGTGACGCGATCGCTACGTCTCGTGGCGGCGCGGCAAGGATTCCGAGGTACTCGCCCGAGCGACGGGTCGTCAAGGCATTTCGTCGGCGAGCGATCCCGCGCAGGGCGCGGCTCGGCCCCGCGACCCGGTAGCCCGGCTGAACGCCGCCGCGGGAAGACGGGCGTAGGTCGAGCCGTTCTCCACGAGCGTCGGGGTCCCCGTCGTCGCGCCGCGCGTGTGGCCGGGCGTGTGGTGCGCGATCAGCAGCACGTCGCCGAGCCGCACCTGCTCGCCATCACGGAGCACGCGGTCGACCTTCACCGGCCGGTGCCGGAGAGCTTCTTCTATTTGATGAAGAGCATCTCCTGGTAGGTCGCGAGCGGCCAGAGGTCGTCGGCCACCATGCCTTCGAGCGTGTCGGCGGTCTTTCGGACCACGGCCATCGCCGGCAGCACCGTGTGACAGAAGTGCTCGGCGTGCTCGAGCTTCGAGGCGCCCGCGTGGTTCCCGAGGCCGCCTTCCAACGCGGAGATGCCGTCCTGCAGCTCCTTCACGAGCGCCGTGATCTTGTCGAGGGTCTCGGTGTCGAACTGGTAGCCGACGGCTTTCAGGTTGGCGCACGTGGCGGCGAGCTCGCCCTGATAGCGGATGGCCGCCGGAAAGATGATGGTGCGGGCCATCTCGATCGCAGTGCGTGCCTCGAGGCCGACCGTCAGACAGTACTGCTCGAGGTAGACGTCCATCCGGCTGTGGAGCTCGCGCGCGCTCAGCACGCCGTAGCGCTCGAAGAGCTCCGTCGCTTCCGGGCTGCCGAGCACCGGCAGCGCGTCGACGCTCGAGCGGAGGTTCGGAAGGCCGCGCTTCTTGGCCTCCTTGTGCCAGGCCTCGGAATAGCCGTCGCCGTTGAAGACGACGCTGCCGTTCTCGGCGAGGATCTCCTCGAGCAGGGACTGGATGGCGCCGTTCAGCTTCGCCGGGTCATCGGCGATCGCCGTCTCCAGGCGGGACGCCATGAAGTCGAGCGACTCGGCGAGGATGGTGTTCATCGCGACCAACGGTCCGGCGATCGATTGCCCGGAGCCGACGGCCCGAAACTCGAAGCGGTTGCCCGTGAAGGCGAACGGGCTCGTGCGATTGCGGTCACCCGCGTCCTTCGGGAGCGGCGGCAGTGAGTCGACGCCGACGGTCAGCGCGCCTTTTTTCTTCGACGACGTGGCGCCGCCGTTCGCGACCTGCGTGAAGATGTCGGCGAGCTGCTCGCCCAAGAAGATCGAGATGATCGCCGGCCGCGCCTCGTTGGCGCCGAGGCGGTGATCGTTCGCCGCCGACGCGACCACCGCGCGGAGCAAGCCGCCCCACTTGTGTACGGCGCGGATCACCGCGGCGCAGAAGACCAAGAACTGGGCGTTCGCGTGCGGATTGTCGCCGGGATCGAGCAGATTCCCTTGGGTCGAGTTGCCGATCGAGAAGTTGACGTGCTTGCCCGAGCCGTTCACGCCCGCGAACGGCTTTTCGTGGAAGAGGCAGGCCATGCCGTACTTTTCGGCGACGCGCTTCATCGTGACCATCAGCAGTTGCTGATGGTCGGTCGCGAGATTGGCTTGCTCGAAGACCGGCGCCACCTCGAATTGCCCGGGCGCGACCTCGTTGTGCCGCGTCTTGACCGGGATGCCGAGCTTGAAGAGCTCGCGCTCGCTTTCGAGCATGAAGGCGAGCACGCGTTCGGGGATGGCGCCGAAGTAGTGGTCTTCGAACTCCTGCCCCTTCGGCGGCGGTGCCCCGAAGAGCGTGCGGCCGGTGCCGAGCAGATCGGGACGGGAGAAGAAGAAGTGGCGGTCGACGAGGAAGTATTCCTGCTCGGCGCCGGCGTACGAGACGACGTTGGCGATGTCGGTATGACCGAAGAGCTTCAGGATGCGCTGCGCGTGCTTGTTGAGCGCCTGCATCGAGCGGAGGAGCGGCGTCTTTTTGTCGAGCGCCTCGCCCGTCCACGATACGAACGCCGTCGGAATGCAGAGCGTCGTGCCGTTCGGGTTCTCGAGGATGTAGGCCGGGCTCGTGACGTCCCAGGCGGTGTAGCCGCGCGCCTCGAACGTGGCGCGGATGCCGCCGTTCGGAAAGCTCGACGCGTCGGGCTCGCCCTGGATCAGCGTCTTCCCGGCGAACTCGGCGAGGGCGCCGCCTTCGCCGTCGGGCGAGAGGAAGCTGTCGTGCTTCTCGGCCGTGAAGCCGGTCAGCGGATAGAAGACGTGCGCGTAGTGGGTCGCGCCTTTCTCGATCGCCCAGTCCTTCATGGCGGACGCGACGGCGTCGGCGACCTCCGGGTCGAGCGTCGAGCCGGTGTCGATCGTCTTCAGCAACGACTTGTAGACCGGCTTCGGCAGGCGCGCCTTCATCGCGGCGCGGTTGAAGACGTTGGTGCCGAAGAACTCGCTCGCCGAAAGCTTCGAGAACGACAGCGGCTCGGTGATCGGCTGATACTTGGTGACGGCCTCGATGGCCTGCAGGCGTGCGGCGCTTCCGCTCAAATCGGTATCCTCCCTCGTCGCCGACGGCGACTTCGTCATCGTCGGCTCAGAGCAAACTCCGAGCCGTTCGCGAGGAAAGCGGCGGGTGCAACGATTCTCGGGGCGCAGCGGTGGTCGCGCGAGGAGAGCGCCGGTGCCGTGCCGCTGAATGAGGACGCGGGTGCGTAGTCGGTAGGCAGAGCGCTGCGGTGGCCTGCCGAACGTCGTCCCGCCTTGGGGTCTCTTGGGACGCTACGAGGACGGCACCACCACCACCGTCGATTGCCGCGGCTCGCTGACGGTCGCGATCGTCGGCTCGCGCTCGTGAGCCCGGGTCACGGCCGGCAGATCAACCGGAGCTTGTCGCTGTCTTTCTCGCCCGTGTAGAGCGTCGCGTACGACTTGAGGACGAGCGACCCGGCCTTGACGCCCCCGGCGCTCGTCTTCACTTTGATCGGCACCGCGAGCGAATCCGAGCAGACGTCCTGGCGGTCCGGCCCCACGATGGACCCGGGAACGGGCGCGAACGCGGCGCGGACCGCGGCGAGATCCGGGCGCTTCGCCGCCTTGTTCGCCGACGGCGAGCGCAGCTCCCACGAGCGGAGGCGCGAGCCGGGTGAGCAGCTCGGAAGATCGGTGTTGTTGGCGCAGACGCGCACGTGGAAGGTGCACGTCCCGGCGGTGGTGTCGAAGTCGCAGCGGGGATCGCCGTCGGTGCAGGTCTGGACGCCGTTGATCGCACCGACCTTGTCGAGGAGCGGGAGATTCGCCGGGTTGTCGACGATCCACTCGATGTGACAGTCGCTCACCGCCGAGCCGCCGCCCGGGATGCGCTCGAGCCGGCACGGGGCAGCGCACCCGTCGCCGACGATGGCATTGCCGTCGTCGCACTCCTCCCCGCAGAGCAGCTCGGGGATGCCGTCGCCGCAGACGAGACCGGGCTCGGGCACGCAGAGGTCGCTGCATCCGTCGCAGCTCGCGATGTTGCCGTCGTCGCAGCCTTCGCCGTCGTCCAGCACGCCGTCGCCGCAATGGGCGACGCGGCAATCGGTGCGGCACGCGTTCGGCAGCCCGTCGTCGTTGCCCGGACCGTCGTCGCACTGCTCCTCGCAGTCCGTCGACACCGCGCCGTCGCCGCAGACGTAGCCCGGCTCCAGATCGCATTCGGCGTCGCAACCGTCGCAGCCGCGGTTGTTCCCGTCGTCGCAGTCCTCGAGGCCGTCGACGACGCCGTCGCCGCAGCTCGGCAGCGCGCACGTCGTGCGGCACGTGTCGGGCGCACCGTCGCTGTTGGCGGGCCCCGCATCGCATTTCTCACACGGGGCGGTGACGGTGCCGTCGCCGCACCCGGTGTGGAACGGCGGCACGCAGAGCGCCTGCACCTGCATCCGCAGATCGTAGTTGCCCATGCGCCAGCCCTCGACGAACCGGCCGTCGGGCCGGGCGGCGATCACCAAAGCCGGCATGGCCTCGTCGGCGAGCGAAAAGGGCGTGTGGAGCGCGCGTCCCGCGGGGTCATAGGCGCGGCCGCGCGCCTCGATGATGATCGACGTCGGTTGCCATGCCACGAACAAGCGTCCCGACGGATCGTACGCGGCGGCGGGGAAGACGAAGCTGAACTCGAGATCCAAGGAGTCGACGAGGAACGCGGGTCCGAGCGGCGCGCCGTCACCGTCGAAGCGGCGCGCCCACACGCCCGACGGGAGCGCGTGCGTCGCGGTCCGACGCGAGCCCACGACGGCGAACCCGCCGAGCGGGCTCGCGGCCACGACGCTGAGGTCGAACTCGTCCGTCAGCGCCAGCACCGGTCCGACGGGCGCGCCCGCGGCGTCGTAGCGCTGGCCGCGGACGCTGAGCGCGTGCTCCCAGACCACCACGAAGCCCCCGTCGGAGAGGCCGGCCACGCGGAGCGCACGGATGGGGAACGTCGCGGCGACGATCGTCGGCGGCGACGTGAGCGGTTGGGCGGCCGGGTCGTAGAGCCGCACCTGGATGCCGGTGAAGTCCGCCCAGACGACGACGAATCCGCTCGGGAGGCCGCTCGCAGTCTGTAGAGACGTGTGGCCGGTCGTGATCACGAATGGCGGCGTCGTCGGCGCGCCAGCCTCGTTCACCAGCCGGCCGACGAGGGCGTTGCCGATGTTCCGCTCCCAGAGCGTGACGTAGCCCCCGCGCGCGTCGGAGTAGACGTCCTGCGCGTGGGCATGGACCTCGCCGTCGAGGAACTGGAACCCGCCGATCGCTTCCCCCGTGGGAGCGAAGCGCCGTGCGATCGTCGCGCTCTTGCCGATGTCGTTGACCCACCGCGACGTGACGACCAGCGCCCCCGAGTCACCCCCCGCCGCAAGCCGGTAGTTCCCGAAGTGCTCCGACGACGAGCCGTCGATCGCGAGGAACGGCGGCACGTCGACGAGCTGCGCCGCCACCGGCAGCGGGCCGAGGGCGAGAAATGCCAGGAGAACGAGGGCGACGATCATTGGGGGTCCCTCCGAGGTCGTCTGCGCGAGGCGTCAGCACTAGACCGGACGCGGGCCGGCGCTCAAGCGAAAAGTCCGGCGATCTTCTGCCCTTGGGGCCGCGGAAGAGCGTGCCGTCGATAGGGGTGCGAAAGGGAATGCGCGCGATCCGGAGATAGACGTCGAGCTTCAGACAGAACGGGCTGATCGACGGCAGCCCCCAGGCGCCCGGAAGCTGATGCACGACGAGCTCAGACACGGGGGCGACGCTCGGTCCACCGCGCCGTCACGCCGGGAGCTCGCTGCCGTACGGCGTGGTGATCACCTCCAGCAGGTGGCCGTCGGGATCGTGGAAGTACACGCCCCGTCCGCCGTAGTGGCGGTTGATCTCGCCGGGCTGCGTCCGGGCGGGGTCCGCCCAGTACGCGAGGCCGCGCTCGCGGATGCGCGCGCAGACGGTGTCGAAGTCATCCTCGCCGACGAGGAACGCATAGTGCTGCTTCGCGATCTCGCCGTCCTGCGAGTAGAAGTCGACCGAGACCCCGTTGTCGAGCTTCACGACGAGCATCGGTCCGAACGGTACGGCGGGCGGGAGCCCGAGGAGGTGGGTCAGGAAGTCCGCCGACCTCTCCTTGTCGCGGCACCAGACGATCGTGTGGTTCAGCTGGACGCCCATCGCGTTCGGGTAGTGCACGGCGCGCGCGACGAATGCAACGCTTCTGGCGCGCGGGCGGGGTCGGGGGTCGGTGTCGGCGGCGGGTGGGTCAGGGAGGGCTCCTACGGTCGCCGGGTTCCTGCCGCCCGCGCGTACTGCCCGCCGGTGCCTCGCTGTCTTGCGCACACGCGAGCTGCGGCTCCCCGGAGCCCTCCCTGACCCACCCGCCGCCGAGCGTCGAACCCGGACCATCGCCGGCGCACAGCGCGAATCAGCGCAAATGCGGCGCGACACATGCGCGCACGTCGGCGGGATCGATGCCCGAATTGCTTTGCGCCACCACGAAATGCGCCGGGTCGTCCGGAGCGAATGCGTCGGACACGCTGCTGGAGCTTCCGGCATTCCAGTAGCTGTGTCGCGACACCAAGAGCGCGGGCGCCTCGCTGGTGCCCGCGGCGGTGTGACACGCGTGCAGCAAGCCCGTGTCGACGGCATTGAGGTAGTAGAGCGAGTACTCCGTCCAGCGCGGCATGCGACGATGCGTACGCCAATTCCACGGCAAGTAGCCTTGCAGCAGGCGGCGCTCGTACAGCGACAGAAGAAAGTGCGCCCAGTCGCCGCCGTACAGGCCCCCGATCCGCTGCGCGAGACTCGACGCGATGGCGTGCGCGAGGATCGCTGGCGTTACGCTCATGCCGCGTCCGTTGCGATCGAAGCGAACCTTCAGGATCGCGGCCGAGCGCCGCCACCACTCCGGGTGAAGACGCATCGGCTCGGACTGCAGGATCGCCTTGTCGCCGACGACCAGGTCTGAAAGGTGGGTCGGCCGCGTGCAGATGACGTCGGAATCAAAGACCAGCACGAAGGGCGTCGGAGACGTTTCGGCGGCTGCCAGCTTCAGGACCTGCTGGCGAGGCCAGCTCCAAAGATGCCGGAAACGCGCAAGCGCGGGCACCACGTCCTCCTCGTCGATGATGGCGATCGGGAACTTGGAGCGGTGCACGAGCCGGTCTTGGACGACCCCGATACCGTCGGAGGGAACGGCGATCCGAATGACCGACAGGAGCTGCGGATCGGCAAAGCGGTTGAGCGAATCGAGCAGCAGCTCCGCACGTTCCATGTCCTGACGTGCTCTGCGCGGGCGGAGCGGCAGGAAAGCGCTGAGCACCGGGGTCACGATCCGCGAAGATACCGAGGGCGGCCGGCGGCGGCGAGCACGTGCATCATCGCCGTCGCGCGCGGTCGCGGCGTCAGCCTGCGGCCGCGCTCCGCCGCGGCCCTCCGTGCGCTCGGTCCTTTTCAGTACCGACACGGTGTTCGCCGGCGAGGCGGTGCCGACAGCGTTACTCTTTTATCGGTAGCAACCCTGCTACGAGGGGTATCCGCATGAGCCGCGGGCCACGCACCGCGCGGCGTTCACGACCAGGGCGCGCGGTCCTTGTAGCCCTTCAGCAAATTGCGGGCGACGACCATGTGGTGCACCTCGTCGGGGCCGTCATAGAGCCGGCCGTAGCGCGCTTCGCGGTACATGCGCTCGAGCGGCCGATCGCTGGTGACCCCGAGCGCGCCGTGCACCTGGATGGCGCGGTCGATGACGTTGTGGAGCATCTTCGCGCCGTGGAACTTGATGAGGCTGATCTCGACCCGGGCCTCCGAGCCGCGATCCATCGCGCGCGCCGCGTCGAGCGTCATGAGCCGCGCCGCCTGAATCTCGGCGGCGGACTCGGCGATCATGGTGTGGATCGCCCCCTTCTCCGCGAGCAGCGAGCCGTGCGCGTGACGCGTGAGGGCCCGGTCGCACATCAGCTCGAAAGCGCGCTGCGCCTGGCCGAGCCAGCGCATGCAATGGAAGATGCGGCCCGGACCGAGGCGCTTCTGGCTGATCAGAAAACCCTCGCCGCGCTTGCCGAGCAGGTTGCTCCGCGGCACCCGCACGTGATCGTAGACGACCTCGTTGTGCTGCCCGCCGACGTGTCCCATCGTCGGCACCGCGCGTTGGATCAGATAACCGGGCGTGTCGGTCGGCACGATGATCGAGCTGAACTGCAGATGCTTCGGCGCCTCAGGGTCGGTCTTCGCGAAGACCGTCGTGAACGCGGCCCGCGACGCACCGGTCGTGAACCATTTGTGCCCGTCGATCACCCACTCGTCGCCGTCGAGCCGCGCCGTCGTCTGCATGAGCGTCGGGTCGCTGCCCGCGACCTCCGGCTCGGTGAGACCGACCGAGGGATAGACGTCACCGGCCACGAGCGGCTGCAGGAACCGCTCGCGCTGCTCGGGGCTCGCGTAGAGGTCGAGCATGATCGAGTCCTGCATGCTCACCGACCCGACCGCGACCTGGCCGTACTCCGAGCGCCCGATGATCTCGTTCAGGTACACGAAGTCCATGAACGGTAGTCCGCCCCCGCCGATCGCCTTCGGATGGCCGAGTGCCCAGAGCCCGCGCCGCTTGGCCTCGGCTTTGAGCGCGGCCATGCGCCCGCTCGCGCGGCGCGCGGCGACGTCGGTGCCCGGTCCCCGCACGCCCAGGGTCGAATCGTCGCCGCGGGCTTTCGCCGCGGCGTAGAGCTCGAGCGGCAGGCCGGTCTCGTCGTGGAGCTCGCGCTCGGCCTCGCGTTCGAGCTCGGCCTCGGCGGGGAACACGACGCCGTCGATGAAGTCCTTCACGCGGGCGCGGAGCGCGCGGATCTCGTCAGTCATGGCGAGAGGTTCGGTCATGAAGCGCTCGTACCGCGCAGTGATCGCCAGTGGAAGGGTCACTCGCGATGGCGGCGAGCAGCGCGCGCCACGGGGGAACGCGCGCCCCGGGGGAAAAGGTGAGGCCCGGACGTCCCGGCATGCGCCGAGGCGTCCGGGCCGGCAACTACGCCTTTACGACGTTGGCCGCCTGGAGTCCCTTCGGACCCTTCACGACGTCGAATTCGACCTTCTGGCCTTCGTCGAGCGACTTGAAACCGTCGCCGCTGATGGCCTTGAAGTGCACGAAAACATCTTCGCCGCCGGCCTGGCTGATGAAGCCGAACCCTTTCTCAGGGTTGAACCACTTCACGGTACCTGTAGGCATGAGCGTCACCTCCTTTCGTAAGACTCGTCTCGAGAAGAAGGTTCCGCGTCACTGAGGGCCACGATCGCGGCCCGAGACTTCTCCATCACCTCTAGACTGCTCGACCCTTTTACGCCGGCTGTCGTCCCAGGGGCAAGCCCGCACGAAGCCGATCGGGGCAATGTCGGGGGCCCAAGCCCGCCACCAGGAAGGCGATTCGCCATGGGCCGCCCCGGACGATGCCCAGGGTGACACCGCCGTGAGCGCGCCGTGGCCCGAATCTTCTCGTTGCTACGGTCGCTGCAAAGTTGCGCCTCGACGGTCGACGGCATGGTCGATGCGAGCGGGACCGGGGGATGCTTGATCGAAGCCGACGACGGCGGGCGGCTCGAAGCCTTGCGAAAGCAGTATTGCGATCTGCTGATCTGCCCGTAGCCCCGCAGTCGATCTACGGCGTAGCGAGACCGCTGGGATGGGGGTCGGGGCGTGGCCGCGGCAACGCCCCGCTGCGATGGGCAATCGCGATCATCTCCTCGAGCCAGCGCAGCCGTTCGGCCGGCGTCGCCGCGAGCGCGAACGTCAATTGACGTCGGCGGTGCGACTCCCATCCCGCTCCCCAGTCGTCCTCGCCGCACGACGTTGAAGAAGTCTGGTCAGCCATCCGGGAGGTTTCTGGTCTGCAGAATCGCCTCGAGAGCCTCGATGTCGGCGAGGTCCTGGGGGCGACTCGCTAGGCGTTTGAGCGCGATCAGGTCCGGAATCGATGCGACACGGACGGTCGTCGTGTCGAGCGGGACGATCTCGGCGCGGGCGAAGAGCCCTTCGAACTCGATCGGGTGCTCGACGAAGAGATCGACCTCGCGCATGGGTTGGGTCGGATCCCACAAAGAGAAGACCCGCATACCCTTGTCGCGTATCCAGGATTCCCGCACGACGGAATCGGCGAACGCCACCGCGTCGACCGGCGGGCGAGGTCGGAGGCCGATGCCGACGAGCGTCTCGATTGCCTTCCGCGCTTCGCGCGGGGCGAGATCGACCACGAGATCGACATCGGCCGTGAGTCGCGCAAACCCATGCAGCACCGTCGCGACACCTCCGACCACGACATACCGCACGTGGGCGCGGTTCAGTGCCTCGA
Source organism: Polyangiaceae bacterium (assembly GCA_031400185.1). Classification (GTDB taxonomy): domain Bacteria; phylum Desulfobacterota; class Binatia; order UTPRO1; family UTPRO1; genus UTPRO1. The sequence continues at coordinate 35,055 of JANNPN010000192.1, read as the reverse complement.
AGAGCGGCTCCAGCAGCGACACGCCGGCAGTATAGGGTTCACGATCCGGCCTGGGTAGTCGTCGATGCAGGCCGACGCGAGGATGGAGATCGCGTGTAGGTCGTGCGCCCGTCGACGGTCCGAAAGAGACGGACAGGGACCGAACTGGCTCACGACGTTCGCTCCGCGCTACCAGGCCAGCTCGGGCAGCTCCCGGAAGACCTTGCGAACACCTTCGCTCCACGACGCGCTCAGGGCCGCGAAGTACTGGTCGCCCGGTTGGAAGCGTCGCCGCATGCGGAGCGCCAGGCTGTCGCGCTCGTAACAGACCAGATCGATGGGCATGCCCACGGACAAGTTGCTGCGCATGGTGGAATCGAAGGACACGAGGACGCATTTGGTGGCGTTTGCCAGCGTGGTGGTCGGCGCGAGCACCCGATCGATGATCGGCTTGCCGTACTTCGCCTCGCCGGTTTGCAGAAAAGGCGTGTCGTCCCCCGCCTCGATGAAGTTGCCTTCGGCGTAGACACGGAAGAGGCGCGGCGCCTCGCCCTTCAGCTGTCCGCCGATGATGAACGAGGCGTTGAACGCGACCGGGCCGCTCTCGAGGAACGGCGCGTCGCGACGCTCGACGTCGCGCACGGCATCCGACACGAGCATGGCGACGTCGAACATGGTGCGGGCGGTCCAGAGATTGGGTGGTCCGTCGGCGACGTCGCTCCGCTGGCGCAGGACGCCGATGACCGCCTGCGTCCCCGCCAGGTTGCCCGAGCTCAACAAGACGATGACGCGATCGCCCGGGCGCTCGAACACGGTCATCTTGCAGAACGTGGCAATGTTGTCGACGCCGGCGTTCGTCCGGGAGTCCGACGCCAGCACGATCCCGTCCCGCAGCAGCATGCCGACACAGTAGGTCATTCCGCGAGCTCGTCCGTCCAGACCGAGAAGCGCTCCAGCGTCGACGGCCCGAAGCTCGTCGTGAGCGCGACGTCCGCCGCGTCTCTCCCGCGGGCGATCAGGATCCGTCCGATGCGCGGGGTGTTGTTGCGCGGGTCGAAGGTGTACCAGCCGTCGCCGAGGTAGGCCTCGAACCACGCCGCGAAATCCATCGGTGCGTAGGGTGGAGGCAATCCGCTGTCGCCGAGATAGCCCGTGCAGTAGCGCGCCGGGATGTTCATGCAACGGCAGAGCGTGACCGCGAGATGCGCGAAATCACGACACACGCCCTTCCGATCCTGGAACGCCTGGAACGCGGTCTTCGTGGGGCTCGAGAGGCCGTAGCCGAACTGAATGTGGTTGTGCACGAAGTCGCAGATGGCCTGCACGCGCTGCCACCCCGTTGGCGCCGCACCGAACAGCTCCCAGGCGGTCTTCACGAGCAAGTCGGTCTCGCAGTACCGGCTGCCGAGCAGGAAGAGCAGCGTTTCCTCCGGGAGCGCCTCCACGGGACGCTGCTCGAGCCACGGGGCCACGAGATCGGGCAGGCCCGAATCGGAGACGACGGCATCGCTGCTCAGCACCAGCTCGCCCGCCGGGGCTATGATGCGGCTGCACCAGTTGCCGAACGAGTCGCGATAGGCCCGCACCGGAACGGAGGGACGGAGCATCAGGATGTCCCGGGTGATGACGTCCGCCACCCGGCTGTAGTGGATGCTCAGTGTGACGATCATCGGTGTCGGTCGTGGGCACCGATAGACCAGCTCGTAGCCGACGCGAATCTTCATGATGACAGTTCCTTCCTTCGTTGACCGATCACCGCGGACAGATCCGCGGTGCGGCGTCCTCGAGCACACGTCCGAGACGTTCCGCCCACTCCTCGACGCCGGCGTCGCCTGCGAGCAGGTCCTGCCGCACCTCGAGCTCCACGTGGGGGATCCGACGTTGCTCACCGTGCACGACGATCGTGTAGTCCGTGGCATCGCTGACCGCGTATGGCTCGTTGTCGCCGACGACGAGCGCGCGGTCGCGCCGCAACCCGTCCAGCACGAGCCGACCGAGACGGGCGTCGCGGCCGTACAGGACGCCGACGTGCCACGGGCGTCGTTCGTCCATGTAGACGGGTGTGAAGCTGTGCAACGCGACCAGAGCAGTCGGGCGCGCGCGGCGCGCGTCCAGCTCGTCGCGGATGCGCTGGTGGTAGGGTCGAAAAATCTCTGCGACCCGCGCGTGGGCGGCGCTGGGCGCGAGCCCTTCGTTGGCCGCGATGCGCGTGCGCTCGGAGAGCGTCGGGATCGAATCGGGTGCGCCCGGCGGACGGTTGGCGTCGATCACGAGGCGCGAATAGCTCTGGAAGATCGCGCACGCGTCGAGGCGCGCGGAGAGACGCCGCCCCAGCGCCGCGACCCCGAGATCCCACCCCACGTGCGTGGACACTTGGTCCTCGGAGAGCTGCAAACCGGCGAGCCGCTGCGGGATGGCGCGCCCGGCGTGGTCGCACGCGAGCACGTACACGGAGCTGCCAGCGGCGTGCTCGACGGTGAAGACGGGGACGTCGGCCGCGGTCAACAACGGCGCTTCCGATGCGACGTGATGCAGTAGCGTGGCCGCTCCCGATACCTCGATCCGACGAGCGCGCCCCCTACTGAGCTCCATACCGACCGAGATCGCCACGCCCAACGACCTTGCACGGAGAGCCCCGAGCGTACGCCGCTGCCGGAGATCCCGCAACTCACACAGGGCATCACCGGCGGCGCATCGGTTGTACCCCTCCGCACGAGAGGATACCGTCCGTTTCAGGTTCAGCTTTCCCGGTTCGCCCGCGCACGGCTCCCACGCACGGACCCAGAGCGGCAGAGCGGCGCTCCGCGCTGCCGATTCCTCCGAGCCCACAGGACCAGGAGGTTTCCATCGAACACCCCCGGGAAATCCCCGCTGTCGTTCCGTCGCGTCCGATGGCAGCGCTGGACTCGCCCATCGATCCTTTAATGACACGCTCGAATCGCGAGCCGCCGCGTGCCGTGGCCGCCGACCGGCTCGGGGAGCCGGCGGCGATCGGGCCGCTCAGCAAGGTCGCGATGCTCGGCAATCACCTGCCGCGCCGCTGCGGCATCGCGACGTTCACGACCGACCTCAGCGACGCGATCGCGACCGAGCTCCCCGCGCTCGATTGCTTCGTGCTCGCCATGAACGACGCGGGTCGGCAGCACGTGTATCCGCCGCGCGTTCGCTTCGAGATCGCCGAAGCCGACATTGCCTCGTACCGCCGCGCCGCGGACTTCCTGAACGTCAACGCCGTCGACGTCCTCTGCGTCCAGCACTAGTACGGCATCTTCGGGGGCTCGGCCGGAAGCTACGTCCTCGCCATGCTGCGCGAGCTCCGCATGCCGATCGTGACGACGCTGCACACGATTCTCGGCGAGCCGAACGTGCAGCAGCGCAGCGCGATGGACGAGCTGGTACAGCTCTCGGAACGGCTCGTCGTCATGAGCGCCCATGGCGCCGACCTGCTGCGCGAAGTCCACCGCGTCGACATCCGCAAGATCGACGTCATCCCGCACGGGATCCCGACCGTGCCGTTCGATGCCGACGAGAAGGACCGCCTCGGCGTCGCGGGGAAGTCGGTCATCCTCACGTTCGGTTTGCTCTCACCGGACAAGGGGATCGAGTACGTCATCGACGCCCTGCCCGCGATCCTCGCCCGTCATCCGGAGACGGTCTACATCGTCCTGGGCGCCACCCACCCCCACGTGCGCCAGCGGGAGGGGGAGACCTATCGGCTGATGCTGCAGCAGCGTGCGCAGCGTCTCGGCGTCGAATCGAGCCTGATCTTTCACGACCGCTTCGTGAGTCAGTCCGAGCTCACCGCGTTCCTCACCGCCGCCGACATCTACGTGACCCCGTACCTGAAAGCGGAGCAGATCACGTCGGGCACGCTGGCGTACGCGGTCGGATCGGGGAAGGCGGTCGTGTCGACGCCGTATCGATATGCGCGTGAGCTCCTCGCGGATGGACGCGGCATCTTGGTACCCTGGCGCGATCCGGCGGCGATCGCCCGCGAGGTCGTCGACCTGCTGGGCGACGACGCGAAACGGATGGCGCTTCGCTTGTGCGCCGTCGCCCACGGTCGCGACATGCTCTGGCCGGCCGTGGCCCGTCGGTACGTCGAGAGTTTCGAACGCGCGCGCACCCATCATGCCGCACGACTCCGGACGGTCTTTCAGGCCAACACGCTCTCGCGGGGGCGCCAGGCGCTCCCCGACATCAACCTCGAGCACCTGCAGAGCATGACCGACGAGACCGGCATGCTGCAGCACGCCGCCTTCAGCGTGCCGCGCTACGACGACGGCTATTGCGTCGACGACAACGCGCGGGCCTTGCTCCTGACCGCCCTGGTCGAGGAAGCCGGCGTCGAGGATGCCAAGCCGGTGCGGGCGTTGGCATCGCGGTATCTGGCCTTCGTGGCCCATGCCTTCGACGCCGGCAAGGGGCGCTTCCGGAATTTCATGTCGTACTCGCGAACGTGGGTCGACGAGCGCGGCTCCGAGGACAGCCACGGACGCACGGTGTGGGCGCTCGGCACCGTGATCGGACGATCGGGACAACCCGGGACCCAGAGCCTGAGCCGCGAGCTCTTCCACGCCGCGCTGCCGGCCGTCGAGCGGTTCACGAGCCCGCGGTCCTGGGCCTACGCGTTGCTCGGCATCGACGCGTACCTCGGTGCCTTTCAGGGCGACCGCAACGTCGAGTCGTTCCGCCGCGTGCTCTCGCACCGGCTGCGCGATCTGTTCCGCGCCGCCAGCCGACCCGAGTGGCCGTGGTTCGAGGACAGTGTGACCTACTGCAACGCGCGCTTATCGCAGGCGCTCATCGTATCGGGGTGTCGAATGGAGGACGGGGAGATGCTGACGGCAGGTTTACGCTCGCTCGAATGGTTGACGTCCATTCAACGGTCCGACGAGGGCTACTTCGCGCCCATCGGATCCAACGGCTTCTACACACGGAACCAGCCCAAGGCGACGTTCGACCAACAGCCGGTGGAAGCGTGCGCGACGGTCTCGGCGTGCCTCGGCGCGCAGCGGGCGACCGGCGACCCCCGCTGGGCGGAGCATGCCCGCCGCGCGTTCAATTGGTTCCTCGGGCAGAACCAGCTGCACCAAGCGTTGTACGACGCGAGGACCGGCGGCTGCCGCGACGGGTTGCACGTCGACCGCGTGAACGAGAATCAGGGCGCCGAGTCGACGCTGTCCTTCTTGCTCGCGTTGTCGGAGATGCGATTGGCGGACCAAGCGGCCGCCGTGGTCGTTTCTGCGCAAGGGCGGTCGGCGTGACCTCAGGACGCGGCTACCAACCCCTGTTCCGCCGGCACGCGAACAATCCCATTTTGACCGCGGCGGATTGGCCGTATCCCGCGCACTCGGTCTTCAACGCCGGCGCCACCCTCCTCCGCGACGGCACGACGTTGCTGCTCTGTCGGGTGGAGGATCGCCGCGGATTCTCCCACCTCTGCGCCGCACGCTCTGCGAATGGGGTCGACGGTTGGGTGATCGACGCGGAGCCGACGCTCCAGCCGGATCCCGAGCACTATCCCGAAGAGCTCTGGGGCATCGAGGACCCGCGCATCACGTGGGTCGACGAGCTCCGCCAGTACGCGATCGCGTATACGGCCTTCAGCAAGGGCGGCCCGGGCGTCGCGCTCGCGCTCACCGAGGACTTCCGCAACTTCGAGCGTCTCGGCTTGATCATGCAGCCGGACGACAAGGATGCCGCCGTGTTGCCACGTCGCATCGACGGGAGCTTCGCGCTCATCCACCGCCCGATGCACGACTCCGGCGCGCACGTGTGGATCTCGTACTCGCCGGATCTCCGCAACTGGGGCGGTCACAAGCTGATCCTGCAGGCGCGCAAAGGCGGATGGTGGGACGCCAACAAGGTCGGGCTGTCGCCGCCGCTCATCGAGACGCCGCGCGGGTGGCTGATGATCTATCACGGGGTCCGGCACACCGCGGGAGGATGCCTCTATCGTCTCGGCCTGGCGCTCTTCGCGCTCGATCGGCCGGACGAGCTCTTGGCGCGCGGCGACTCGTGGGTCTTCGGCCCCGAGACGGCCTACGAGCGCGTGGGCGACGTCGCGAACGTCACGTTCCCGTGCGGCTACACGCTGGCGCGCGACGGCGACACTCTTCATCTCTACTACGGGGCAGCGGACAGCAGCATGGCGCTGGCGACTGGAAGCGTGCGCGAGCTGCTCGCGTGGCTGGACGAGCACTCGACGAGCGAGTGAGCCCTGCGAGCACGAGCTACTTTGGGGTGCCGTTCTCGAGACATGGCGTCGGAGGCTTACGGTCCTCGAGCACCCGGAGGTCGGCCTCCCGCTGACCGGAGCGAAACTCCGCCCAGAAGTGGGCGCGTTCTTCGGAGCTCCGGGGATGACGTACCTCTGCCGAACTCGATTCCGAGTCGGAGGTCATGATCCGACCGAGGCGCGCCCCAAGCTCGCTCCACCAGCGTGGCCGCCAGGCGAACAGCTGACGCCAGGTCATGTGAACCGTCCTTCGACTTCGGTGCGTTTGCCCATGACTGGTCATCCCTGGAGCAGCCGGCGATGGCAAGGGGTGGGGCGAAGATCGGCCTTCAGCTCGACGATCGCTTTCCTTTCAGTCCATCCCGCCACGCAATGACTTCGAGCTCACTCCGCACAGCATCCTCGACCGCGATGACAGGTCGCGCCTCGAACACGAACGCAGGGAGCATCGAGCAAAACTGGTGAATGAGCAGGGGATCGTCGCAGTCGACCAGCATGTGCCCACCCCACTCGCCGACGCGCACGACGAAGAACTCGACCTTGAAATCCGCGGGGGCTTTCCATTGGCCGAAGACTTCGAGGATGCGCTTCTGAGCGTTCTCGTACTCCATCGGCGAACCCTGCGGACGTTCGAACCAGCTGATCACATACTTCATCGGCACGCTCCTTTTGTGTGGGGTCCTGGTTGCGGCGCGGGGCGACTATTTCTTCAGCTTGGCCCGCGCCAACGCCATGGCCATCGTACCACTGGGCTCGGGCGGGCGCGCGGGAGCTCGCTGGGACGCCGGCGGCCGCGGAGTGCGGGCGGCACCCGTCGCGGCTTCGCCCGGCGCCGCCGGCGGCGCTCCGCCACGCGCATCGTCGCGACGCATACTGAGCGCGATGCGCTGCCGCTTCACGTCGACCTCGATCACCCGCACGGTGACGATCTGGCCCGGCTTCACCACCGTGTGGGGGTCCTTGACGAATTTGTCGGCCAGCGCCGACACGTGCACGAGACCGTCCTGATGCACGCCGACGTCGACGAAGGCTCCGAAGGCGGCGACGTTGGTGACCACGCCTTCGAGCACCATGCCCGGAAGCAGGTCCGTCAGGGACTCGATCCCCTCTTGGAAGGTGGCCGTCTTGAACTCGGGCCGCGGATCGCGGCCGGGTTTCTCCAACTCGGTCAGGATGTCGCGCACCGTCGGCACGCCGAACTTTTCGTCGGTGAACTCGCCGGGAGACAACCCCTGCAGCGCCGCCGAATGACCCATCACCTCCGCGATGGGCTTGTCGATACGCGCGAGAATGCGCTCGACCACCGGATAGGCTTCCGGGTGGACCGCAGAGCGATCCAGCGGGTTGTCGCCGTCATTGACCCGGAGGAACCCCGCGGCCTGCTCGAACGTCTTGTCGCCGAGACGCGGCACCTTGCGGATCGTGCGGCGATTCCGGAAGGGACCGTCGGCATCGCGGTACTCGACGATGTTCTTCGCCAACACTTTGTTGAGGCCCGACACGCGCTCGAGCAGCGGCGCCGACGCCGTGTTGACGTCCACGCCGACCGCGTTGACGCAGTCCTCGACCGTGGCATCGAGTGAGCGCGCGAGCGCGCGTTGATTCACGTCGTGCTGATACTGACCGACGCCGATCGCCTTGGGATCGATCTTCACCAACTCCGCGAGCGGGTCTTGGAGCCGACGGGCAATCGACACGGCGCCGCGCAGGCTGACGTCGAGCTCGGGAAACTCGGCCGCGGCGAAGGCCGACGCGGAATAGACCGAGGCCCCGGCTTCGCTGACCACGATCTTGGCGACCCGGTGCTCCGGCCGTTCGGTCGCGACCAGCGTGATCACCTCGGTGGCGAGCTTGTCGGTCTCCCGGCTGCCGGTTCCGTTGCCGATCGCGATCAGCTCGACGCCATGCTGGACGACGAGGCGCGCGAGCGTCGCCCGCGATCCCTGCCAGTCGTTCCGCGGCTGGAGCGGATAGACGGTCGTCGTCGCGAGCAGCTTGCCGGTCGCATCGACGACCGCCACCTTGCAGCCCGTGCGAATGCCGGGGTCGAGGCCGAGCACGGCCTTCGGACCGGCGGGGGCCGCCAGCAACAGCTCGTGCAGATTCCGGCCGAAGATCTTGATGGCCTCGGTCTCCGCGGCTTCGCGCAACTGCACCAGGAGCTCTACCGTGAGGTGCGGGTGGACTTTGACCCGCCACGCCCACTCGCAGACCCCGCAGAGCCACGGGTCGGCGCGCTGGCCGCGATTCTCGACACCGACCTGCGCGGCGATCATCGCGACGCAGGGATGCGGCACCGCGGCCTCGCTCGCTTCGTCCAGGCTGAGGTCGATCTTCAAGACCCCGAGCGCACGACCGCGGAAGAGCGCCAGCGCGCGATGCGACGGAACGGTGCGGACGGCCTCGGCGTACGCGTAGTAGTCGCGGAACTTCTCTTCCTCGGCGAGCTCCTTGCCCGTCACCACCCTCGACGTGAGGACGCCGTGGTCCCAGAGGCGCGTGCGCACGGCAGCGAGCAGCACCGCGGTTTCGGAAAAACGCTCGGCCAGAATGTCTCGCGCGCCTTCGAGCGCCGCTTTCACGTCCGGCACGTTGATCGCCTCGACGCCTTCCGCGGCCGGTCGCACCTGCACGTACTTCGCCGCTTCCGCGTCGGGATCGAGGGTCGGATCAGCGAGCAAGGCATCCGCCAGCGGCTCCAGACCGGCCTCGCGTGCGATCTGCGCGCGGGTCCGGCGCTTCGGCTTGTACGGCAGATACAGGTCTTCCAGCGCTTGCTTGGTCGCCGCCGCCGCGATGGCCGCGCGCAGCTCGGGGGTGAGCTTTCCCTGCTCCTCGATCGACGCCAGGATCGCCGCCCGCCGCTCCTCCAATTCCCGCAGATACAGGAGGCGCTCTTCCAAGGTGCGGAGCTGCGTGTCGTCGAGGTTGCCGGTCGCCTCTTTCCGATAGCGCGCGATGAAGGGCACGCTCGACCCTTCGTCGAGCAAGGCGACCGCCGCCGCCACCTGATGGGGGCCGACGCCGAGCTCGCGGGCGATGCCCGCAACGATCTTCAGTTGTGTCGCGTCCGAGGGCATCGGCGGTCTCGTATCACGCCGGCGGGGGCAGCAACTCCGCGAGCAGCGCCGCGAGATTCTCGTGGTAGATCGGCTTCACCATGTGGGCGTCGAAGCCGGCGTCGCGGGATTTCTGCCGGTCTTCGTCCTGTCCCCAGCCGGTGAGCGCAATGAGCACCATCGACTTGCCCCACGGCTGCTCGCGAATAGCCTGCGCCACCTCGTAGCCGTTCAGCTTGGGCAGTCCGATGTCGAGCACGACGACCTCCGGCCGGAACGACGTCGCGACGTCGACCGCTTCCGCACCGTCGAACGCCAGTCGCGTTTCGTTGCCGGCGATGTCCAGCAGTGTCGCGAGCGACTCCGCGGCGTCCTGGTTGTCGTCGACGATCAAGATCCGATGCGGTGCGGCGCGCCGCGCCGCCGTTGGCGTGCCCGCCGCGACCGGCCGAAAGTCTTCCGGGAGCGCGGGCAGCCGCACCACGAACTCGCTGCCGTGGCTCGCGCCGGCGCTCCGGGCCTCGACCGTGCCGTCGTGCATCTCCACGAGCTGCTTCACGAGGGTGAGCCCGATGCCGAGGCCGCTTTGCGAGCGCGCCAAAGAGGCGTCGACCTGCGTGAACATCTCGAAAATGTGCGGCAGCGCGTCCTCGGCAATTCCGATTCCATTGTCGCGTACGCTCACCACGACCTGATCGCGGTCGCGCACGACCGCCAAGACGATCCGGCCGCCGCGCTCCGTGTACTTGCACGCGTTGCTGAGGAGATTGCCGACGATCTGCGCGATCCGAATCGGATCGCCCTCCAGGTACACCGGCTTCTCCGGAAGCGCGAGGGTGAGCGCGTGCTGCATCTTGTCGACGAGCGGTCGAAGGGCTTCGACGGCGTGGTGGATGGTCGACGCCAGCTCGAGCGGCTCCTTGCGCAAGTCGATCTTTCCGCGCGTGATGCGGCTCACGTCGAGGAGGTCGTCGACGAGCCGCACCATGTGCCCGACTTGCCGCTCCATCATGTCGGAGGTGGAGCCGACGACCGTCGCGTCGGTTCCCGGGGCGCGCAGGATGCGGAGCGCATTCCGGATCGGCGCCAGCGGGTTCCTGAGCTCGTGCGCCAGCATCGCGAGAAACTCGTTTTTCCGCCGGTCGGCCTCGGAGAGATCGACGGCGAGCCGGCGCAATCGGTCTTCGAGGGATCTGCGCTCGGTGATGTCGACGCCCGTCGGCGCCAGAAAGCGCACGCGCCCGGCCTCGTCCTTGATCGGCAGGATGTTGAGGTCGACGAGGCGCTCGCTCCCGTCCGCCACGAAGTACGGGAGCTCGGCGCGGAACGCCGTGCCGGCGGCCGCCTGCGCGGACGCGGCTCTGATGGTCTCCGTCAAGCTCGGTGAGGGACTCCACCAGGGGCCGTCCCAGAACGGCTTCCCGACGACCTGCTCGCGGGTGAAGCCGCAGGCTTCCACCGCCAGGCGATTGGTTTCGACGAGCATGCCGTCGAGATCCATGATGCCCGCGAAGATCGGACCCTGATCGAAAAAAGCACGGAAGCGCGCATTCGCGCTCGCGGCTTCCGCCTGCAGCGTGCGTTCGCGCTGCTCGGCGCGCCGCCGCTCGGTGATGTCGCGAAATACCAGGACGCAACCGAGGACCGTGCCGTCGTTGTCGCGGATGGGCGCGGCACTGTCGTCGATCGCGCGCTCGGTGCCGTCGCGGCCGATCAGCACCGTATGGTTGGCGAGGCCCACGATGACGCCGTCGCGCAGCGCTTTCGTGACCGGTTGCTCGACCGGCGCGCGGGTATCCTCGTGCACGATGCGGAAGACGTCGTCGAGCGGTCGGCCCGCGGCCTCCTCGTTGCCCCAGCCCGTCAGGAGCTCGGCGACGCGGTTCACGTACGTGACCCGCGCCTCCGTGTCGGTCGTGATCACGGCGTCGCCGATGCTGCCGAGCGTGACCCGAAACCATTCCGCTTGGCGGGCGAGCGCTTCTTCGGCGCGGCGGCCCGCCGTCACGTCGCGGAGACTCCAGACCCTCCCCACGTTCCGGCCGTCGAGCATCTGCGGGCGCGAGAAGCGCTCGAACACCCGGCCGTCCGACAGCGTCAAGACATCGTACGAATCGTGCGGCGCGGCGGCGTAGATCTCCTGCACGCGGCGTAGGAACTCGCCCGGGTCGTCGAGCTCGCGGCTCGTCGTCTCGACGATGGCGCGATGGTCCTTCCGCTGCATCGTCTCGGGGCCGAGGCGCCACATCCACACGAACGACCCGTTGAAGCCCGTCACGTTGCCGTCGCCGTCCGTGACCAGGATGCCGTCGGTCGTCGACTCGAGGGTCGCCGTCATCATCGCGAGCGCGCGCGCGAGCTCGCCGGTCTTCGCCTCCAAGGCTTCCTTCGCGCGCAGCAGCTCTTCCTCGGCGCGCTGGCGCTCGAGGCGAATGACCGAGGCGTTCTGCAATGCGACGGAACGGAGGAGCTCCTCCTCGTCGTCGTCACGCGCCATCAGCGGGCTTCGAGAGCGGCCGCCGCGAGCTGGGTCCCGACGACGCGGGCTCGGATCTTCGCGAACGCGGTTTCACGCGTCGTCGAGGTGTCGTCGGAGAATGGGGAAAACCCGCAATCGTCGGTCGAGCCCAATTGGCCGACCGGGATGTACTCGGCGGCCTGCAGCAGGCGATCCCGAATCTCCTCCGGTGTCTCGACCCGCGGATCGATCGGCGACACGACCCCGACGAAGACGCGGTGGTCCGGCTGCAGGTGCTTGCCGATGATCTTCAAGACGCGCACCGGATCGGGCTCCGCGGCGAGGGCGACGTAGAAGTTCCCCACCTTCAGCTCGAAGAGGCTCGGCAGCAGCTCGGCGTAGTCGACGTCGGCGCTGTGGGTCGAGTCGCGATCGCCGCCGGGACAGGTGTGGACGCCGATCCGCTGCCGGTCCTCGGTGGAGAAGCGCGCGAGCGCAAGGTTGTTCACGTCGACGAAGCTCTGCAGCAGCGCGCCCGAGGGGTCGATCTTCGCGGCGAGCCGGCCCTCGGTGAAGTCGATCTGTACTTTGTACGCGCCCTTCCGGAGGCAGTTCCGGACCTCGTGCTCGTGCTCGCGGAGCAGGTCGCGCAGAAACTGCTCGCGCGGATAGCCGGGAATCTCCTCCGCCGGGTACATCAGGCTGAGGGCCGACGGCGAGATGACGGCTTGCTTCACCGGGACGTGGGCCCAACGGAGAGCGGCTTCGAGATAGTCGTCGGCGTGCTGGCGGTAGCGAAACGGTCCGCCGGTCAGGCGCGGCATCCGCCGCGTATGTCCCGCGGCGAACGGGATCTTGAAGCCGTCGGGCGAGGTGTTCGGGAGCCCGTGGACACAATAGGTCCAGAAGTTGTGGTACTTCTTCTGCTCGCCGTCGGTGATCACCGGCGACCCCGTCGCTTCGAACTGCGCGATGGTGTCGCGGAGCGCCGCCTCGTAGAGCGGCTCGACCTGGGGGTCTCTGGCGTCCTTGGTGGCGAACGCCTCGATCAGCGCCGCCGTCCGCGGAATGCTGCCGATGGGCTCGGTCGGGATCACAGCGGGCCTGCGATCGCGGTCACCGTCGTTTGCAGTGTCGATTCGGGTTCCATTGCAGGGCATGGAGCGAGACTTCGGCCGGATTCGTTCTTCGCGTTCGGATACTGCGGGCGACAGCACTAGGCAAGCTGCAAACGGCCGACTACGAATGAGTGCGGCGTAGAGTGCAACGGTGACGAGATCCCAAGCTCGCCCTTAGACGTGCGACGGCCCGCGCCGTCCTGGAGGTAGCCATGACCGTTCTCGGTTGGATCGTCTTCGGACTGATCGTGGGTGTCGTCGCCAAGGTGCTGATGCCGGGGCGCGATCCCGGCGGATTCGTCGTCACCATCGCGATCGGCATCGTCGGCGCGCTTCTCGGTGGCTTCCTCGGGCGAATGCTCGGGCTCTACCAAGAAGGCGATCCGGTCGGGTTCTTCATGGCCGTGATCGGCTCCATCGCGCTGCTCTGGATCTACCGCCGGACGGCGAGCTCGGCCGCGAGCTAGCCCGCGGCGGGCCCACTCCCTGCGCGGCGACCGTCGGGAAACGCGCGCGGCGGAGGCGTCGGCGGCGGGTCTACCTCCGGCACTGGCCGAACACCGAAGGAGCGACGGGGCACTGCCTCGGAAAGCGCTGGATCGAGGAAGGGCGCGATCGTGCCGTTACCGTGGCTTCGTGTGCCGCGTGACGACGACGGGCCCCCCATTTCTCCCCTGAACGATCGTCATTCAAGATTGACGGCGGTCAGATTCTTTGCGGCCAAAAGGGGGAGCGAGCCCGGTCGGTAGGCATCCTGATCGTCAGCGCGTGCTCGTATGCGTGCGGCCACGTGGGCACGTGGCTCACGGATGAGCCGCCTGTGGCGACGCTGTGCGCACGTCGACTGTCCTTGCTTCGACGCATCGGCGGCGGGTGGGGCAGGGAGGGCTCCGGGGAGCCGCACCTCGCGTGTGCGAAAGACAGAGAGGCTGCAGCGGGCAGTACGCGCTGGGCGCCAGGAACCCGGCGACCGTAGGCGCCCTCCCTGCCCCACCCGCCGCCGACGCCGCACGCAGACCGCGCGCGGCAGGCGAAGCTCGGCGCGCCATCGACCCGAGACACGACCGCGGCGCGAAATGCGTTGACCGGCGCGGCGTCGCGGTGGTAGCGGGCTGACCACCCCCCGCCATGATCCGCTTCCGCTGCGTCCTGCTCGTGATCCTGGTGCTCGCGTCCCCGGCGCGGGCCTCGTTCGTGAATTTCGAGAGCGGGCACGTGCGACCGCTGGCGTATCTCGCGTCGGCGAATCTGCTCTTCGCGGTCAATACGCCCGACGGCCGGCTCGCGGTGTTCGAGGCGTCGGCCGGCGGGCTGGTGCCGCGCGTGGAGATCCCCGTCGGTCTCGAGCCCGTCGCCGTCGCCGTGCGCGAACTGCCGGGCAATCGGGCCGAGGCGTGGGTCGTGAATCACCTGTCGGACAGCGTGAGCGTCGTCGAGCTCGACCTCGCCGACCTGGCGAGCGCACGGGTCAGCCGGACGCTCCTCGTCGGGGACGAGCCCCGCGACGTCGTGCTCGCCGGCAGCACGACGCGTCGGGCGTTCATCACGACGGCGCACCGCGGTCAGAACCGTCCCGGGGATTCGCTCCCGTTCACTCCGGGCGTCGGACGCGCCGACGTCTGGGTGTTCGATGCCGATGCGCCGGGCGTGGCCTTCGGCGGTAACCCGATCACGATCGCCGAGCTCTTGGGCGACGTGCCGCGGGCACTGGCCCGGAGCGTCGACGGGTCGCGCGTCCATGCGGCGGTGTTCCACTCCGGCAACGGCACCACGACGGTCAACCAGCTCACCGTCGCGCTGAACGGAGGATCGCCGCCCGATCCGCCGGGAACCACGCCGGGCGCGATCGCCGCAGGGCTGATCGTTCGCCGCGATCCGTCGAACGGTCGCTGGGAGGACGAGCTCGCCCGCGATTGGAGCGCACATGTGCGCTTCGGTCTGCCCGATCTCGACGTGTTCACGCTCGACGCCGACGCGCCGATCCCGGCGGTCGTCGCGGCGGTCGCCGGCGTGGGCACGACGCTCTTCAATCTCGCCGTGCGTCCCGACAACGGGAAGATCTACGTCGCGAACACGGAAGCGCGAAACGAGATTCGCTTCGAGCCGACGCTCACGGGTGACATCACCGAGAGCCGCATCACCGTCGTGTCCGGCACCACCCCCACGGCGATCGGCTTGAACCCGCACATCGATTACGGCGTCATTCCCGGCCCGCCCGGGGAGGTGGCCGAGAGCCTCGCGTTTCCGACGGACATGGTCTTCTCGTCCGACGGCCAGACGCTCTACGTCGCCGTGTTGGGGTCGGGAAAGATCGCGGTCTTCGACACCGATCTCCTCGAGGCCGACGCTGCGTTCCCGCGCGAGTCGCTCGACGTCGGCGGCGGCCCGACCGGCGTGGTGCTCGACGAAGGGCGCGACCGTCTCTACGTGATGAATCGTCTCGACCACACGATCGCGATCGTCGGCGACGCGAGCACCCCGCTCCGTGCGCTCGCCGGTAGCGTTCCCGTCGGGCAGGACCCGTCGCCGGCGGCGGTGACGGCCGGGCGGCGCTTCCTCTACGACGCGCGCACCACGTCGGCGCACGGCGATGCCGCCTGCGCGAGCTGTCACATGTTCGGCGATGCGGACCAGCTCGCATGGGATCTCGGCGATCCGTTCGGATCGTTGCTGGCCACCGACAATCCGACGACCGGCCTCGGCGGCGGTGCGGGCGTCGGCGTCACGTATCATCCGATGAAGGGACCCCTCTTGACGCAGAGCCTCCGCGGCATGCGGGACACCGGACCGCTCCATTGGCGCGGCGATCGCACCGCGGCGGCGGCGGGCGGCGACGCCTACGACAGCGCCGCCAACTTCCGCACCTTCAATGTGGCGTTCCCGAGCTTGCTCGGCCGAGCGACCGCGCTGACGCCCGCCGAGATGGACGCGTTCGCCGCGTTCGCGCTCACCATTCGCTATCCGCCGAATCCCTACCGGCCGCTCGACGACGTGCCGACGCCCGCGCAGGCGCGCGGCGAGGATCTCTTCCGCCACAAGGTGACGGACGGCGCCGGGGCGTGTCAGGCGTGCCACGCACTCCCGCTGTCGACCAACGGGCGCGTCGGTATCGGCTTCTTCTCCGGGCAGCCGATCAAGGTGCCGCACTTCCGGAACGCGTACCAGAAGGTCGGCCGCTTCGGACTGCCGGCGCAGAACGATCACCAGCTGACGCCGTACACCGTCGGCGATCAGGTACGGGGGTTCGGGCTGCAAGCCGACGGGAGTCTGACCTCGCTGTTGGATTTTCACGGCGGCGGATTCTTCTTCAGCACCCCCACCGAGCGACGCGACGTGAGCGAGTTCGTGCTCGCGATGGACACCGGGCTGAAGCCGGCCGTGGGCCAACAGGTGACGGCGGCGGCGATCACGAACGCCGACGCGGCGCTGGCGGCGCGCCTCGCCCTCCTCGTGGCGCGCGACGACGCGGGCGATTGCGATGTCGTCGCCCACGGACGGCGGAACGGCGCGCCGCGCGGGTGGCTGCACGGTGGCGGCGGCTGGTTCGTGAGCGATCGCGTGGCGGACGGCGCGATCGACGACGTGTCGTTGCGCGCCCAGGCCGCCGTTTCGGGTCAGGAGCTGACGTTCACGTGCGTGCCGTCCGGTTCTGGTATCCGCATGGGCATCGATCGTGACGAGGACGGGTTCGGCGACGCGGAAGAGATCGAGGCGGGGTCGGACCCGCTCGATCCGCACAGCGGTCCCGTCGGCTTCCAGACCGTGCGCATCCCGGCGTCGCAGCTCGCGCTGAAGGACAAGGTCGGACCGCCCGCGAAGCCCGCGTCGCGCCGCTTCGCATTCCAGTCGAAGACCAAGCTTGCGCCCCCGTCGCATCGGATCGTCGTCCCGCCCCCGGGCTCGGCGTCCGACCCGCGCACGGCCGGCGCCCGCATCACCATCTACAATGCGAGCGGGACCGGCGAGGTGGTCGTTGCCGATCTCGCGCCCGCCGGGTGGGTCCTCAAAGGCTCACCGAGCGCGCCCAAAGGGTACGCGTTCAAGGCGACCGACAAAGAGGCGCCCATCACGGCCGTGACGGTCGGTTCCGATCTGCTCAAGATCCGAGGCGGGCGCCGCCGCTTCGGCTATACGCTCGACGAGCCGTCACAAGGCAGCATCGCGCTCCGTCTGCGCTTCGGCACGGCCTTCGAATGGTGCACGGTCGCGAGCGGAGCAACCGATCAGGTCGACAAGTTCAAAGGCGCGCCGGCCGCCGCGCCGGCGAGCTGTCCCCCGCGCTGAACGGACCTGATCACTCGACACCTGCCGCTGTGTATTGGCTCTCCTTATGATGCGCATTCGTCGACGGCCCGTGCATCGCCGCTCGAGTGCCGCCTGCTGTATGCTCTGCACCGCTCGATCGCGTCGCGTGCGAACCACGGCGCGGGATGCGCCATTTGTCGCTTGACGGACCGCGAACACGAATCGTAAGCCTGCGCTCCCGTGCCGCTCCCCTCTCTGTATGCGGCGCTCGCGCTTGGATTGGTTCTCTGCGAGCTCCTCC
This sequence comes from Polyangiaceae bacterium, assembly GCA_031400185.1. Classification (GTDB taxonomy): domain Bacteria; phylum Desulfobacterota; class Binatia; order UTPRO1; family UTPRO1; genus UTPRO1. The sequence goes on along the minus strand of JANNPN010000192.1, from coordinate 17,654 downwards.
TGCCGTGTCCGATACCCGCCGGCTGCAACCTGATTCCGAGCGCGAGCAAGCTCTTTCGCTCGACGCTCGGCGCGACCGACCGGCCGTTCGCCGCGCCCGGTGAGCTCGTCGAGATCGCCGTCGACCCGACACGCTGCGACGCTGCGTCGGCGGGCTTCTTGCCGACCGCCCCCGAGCACGTCGTGAGCGTCGTCTTCACGCCCGCGACGGCGAACGCGCGCCGGATGGTGGTGCTGAGTCCGACCGGCTGCGCGACACCGGCCGTGCAGAGCCAGCTCGCCGCCTGCCAGGATGCCGTCGGCATCCTGCCCACCTGCCGGTCGCTCCAGTCGAACGATCTCTCGCTGGTCGTCCGCGAAGGACGGCCGCGGCTCGTCTTCCGCTTCCCCGACACCGACGCCGACTTCGCAGCACCCGCCGACGCGCGCGGGCTCACGGGGCCCGCGGCTATCGCCGTCACGCGCGCCGGCGATCCGTTGCCGTGCGGGCTCCTCGTGGACGGCGCAACGTGCGACGGCCAGGCGGGCACGCGCGCCTGCGTCGACCGCCTCTTCGACAGCGACGGCACCTGTCGTCCGAATCCCGATGCGGTCTTCCCGCAGTTCACCGCGCTGCCGGTCGCCAACGCCTACCAGGCCGATTGCTTCCGCGACGTCCCGCCGTGCACCGCGAGCGCGACGGAGGCGCGCGCCGCGGTCGATGCGGGCGGAAACCTCCTCCTGCCCGTCCACTGGCACGGGGTGCTGAACCAGCGGTTCGGCATTCCGGTGCCGCGCATCCTCCGCGCCACGCTCAAGCCGCCCGTCCCCTTCACGCTTCCGAACCAGTCCTTCGTCGCCTCGTACACCCCCGAGGGCCAGCGCTTGCCCCCGATCTTCGAGCCGACGGTTGACCCGACGCTGCCGCCGGGGATCCTCGGACTTGCCGGGTCGGTCGACGCGCCCTACACGGTGCTCCGCATCGCCCGCCGGTTCGGCATCTGCCAGGGCGGCGACGACGCCGGCACCGCGTGCACCGTCGACCGCGACTGCTTCGGCGGCACGTGCCCGCTCGCGTGCGTCGGCGGCGCGGCGCCCGGAGCGCTCTGCACGACGAACGCGCACTGTCCGGGCGGCGGCACGTGCGGCCTCCTCTTTCCGGACTTCGGCCCGGCGACCGCGGGCGGACCGTTCGTCGCAACCCGCGCCACGCCGGGCTTCTGCCAGCTCCCGCCGCACGCGACGTGCGCGGCCGCGAGCGAGTGTCCGGCGCCCGGCGACACGTGCGTCACGTACGCCTTCGAGGCGCGGACGCCGATCCCGCTCGAAAGCCTGACGGCCTGCAGCGGCGCGTCGTGCGGCTTCACCGCGCTCGAGGCGGTCGACCTGATCGACCGGAACGGCGACGGCGACACGCTCGACGCGATCGCGACGCTCCGCCCGCGTGCGACGTTCGTCGAGCAGGCGCTGGGCGCACCGGACGGGTTCGCCCCCGGGGGCGCGCCGCTCCCCGGCTGCGGCATCCCGGGCACGCCCGAAGGGCGCGCCCTCGTCGAGTGGTTCGACGGCAGCTTCCTCGTCCAATCGGCGGCGACGCGCGGCGACGTCCTCGCGTTCCTCGAATCGGAGGCGGGCCAGAACGGCTGCGACGAGAACGGCGACCGCGATCCCGACGACGCCATCCTCCGCGTCTTCACGCTCGGCCCGAGCGAGGCGACGGCCGGTTTCAGCCCGGCCCACGTGGTCGATACCGGGCCGGCGATCGATCGCCGGAACGTGGCGATCTCCGGCGGGCTCGTGTTCGCGCGCCGGAGCGAGCGCGGCCAGGCGCGGAACCTGACCGCGCGGCTCAGCGTCGCGACCGGCGGCGCCGAGACGACGGGGGACTCGAGCGCGCCGAGCGTCACGGCCGACGGTCTCGTGGTCGCGTTCGTGAGCAGCGCCGCCGATCTCGTCCCGGGCGACGGCAACGGCGTCCGCGACGCGTTCGTGCGCGATCGCGGGACGGGCATGACCGAACGCGTGAGCCTCGCCGCGGGAGGAGCGGATCCGAATGACGCCTCCGACACGGCGCTGATCTCCGCGGACGGCCGCTTCGTCGTCTTCACGAGCGCGGCGACGAATCTGGTCGTCGGCGACGGCAATGGTGCTACCGACGTCTTCCTCCGCGATCGTCAGCTCGGGACGACCGCGCGCGTGAGCACCGGACTCGCGGGCGCCGAGCCCGACGGCGCGAGCGCGCTCCGCGCCATCTCCCCCGACGGCAACGTCGTCGTGTTCGCCAGCACGGCGACCAATCTCGTCGTCGACGACGCGAACGGCGTCGGCGACCTCTTCCTCTACGACCGGCAGGCCGGCACGACCGAGCGGGTGAGCGTGACGACCGACGGGGCCGAGGCGACCCCGGGGCAGCTCTCCGCCGCCACCGTCACGGGCGACGGGCGGCGCGTCTACTTCTCGACCGACGGTGCGCTCGACGACAACGACCCGGGGGCGTTCGACGTCTACGTCTACGACCGCAGCACCGCCCGGACGCGCATGGTCACCTCCGGCTACGGCGGCGATTCCGATCATCCCCACGTCACGCCGGACGGACGCCACGTGGCTTACGTCCAGGCGGCGGACGCCGGTCACATCGAGACCTACGTCTACGTGCGCGACCTCGAGACGGGCTTCGACACGCGAGTGAACGGCGAGACCGGCGGGGCGAGCTTCGCACCCCCCGCCATCTCCGCCGACGGCCGCCGCGTCGCGTTCCTGAGCCCCGAGCCCAGCCTCGTCGCCGGCGACGGCAATGGCGCGACCGACGTTTTTCTGTGGGACCGCCTCCTCGCCACGACGACGCGCCTGAGCGTCACGACCGAGGGCGCCGAGACGGGCACCGCCGGCGCCGCGCCGACCAACGTCGCCCTGTCGGCGAACGGCGAGATCGTCGTCTTCGACGACAGCGCCGGCGACGTCGTCCCGGGAGACACCAACGGCAGCGTCGACGTCTTCGCGCGCACCGGCGACCCGCTCGACACCGCGAGCGACGTGACCGGCGACGGCGACTTCACGGACGCCGTGCTCGAAGTCACCGACCCGGGAGTGCCGAGCTTTCGCCTCGTCTGTCCCGCCGCCGAGGTGGTGACGGCCGGCGGCGCCGCCGCCTTCGTGCGCCCCGAGGCCGCCGGCACGACGCCCGCCGTGCCCGCGTGCCCGGCAGCACCACTCGTGGGCGGCCTGCCCGACCTCGACGGGAACGGCCGGACGGCGGACGGCGTCGTGCACGTGGTGACGCCCGGCGGTCCCGCCCTGAACCTCGCGCGCGCGATCGGGGAGGCAACCCGCACGGCGTTCATCTGCACCGCCGGCTTCGCGACCGGCAGCGCCTGCGAGCACGACGACGAATGCGGCGGGACGGGGGTCTGCACGCCGACCGGGCGACCGGCGGCCGCGCTCGCGATCGCGGCACTCTGCACCGCCGGCGCGAATGCGGGCCGGAGCTGCGACCTCGCCGCCGACTGTCCCGGCGGGACGTGCGCGGCGGCGTGGGTCGCGGCGCTCGTCTCGGAAGCGGCCGAGGCGACCGACCTCGACGACGACGGCGACACCAACGACAGCGTCGTCGCGGTGCACCGGATCGGCGACGGCCCGACGGTCTGGACCAACACGCACGAGGCGGCGGATCGGATCGGAGCATGCGGCGGCCGGGTCGTCTTCATCACTCCCGAAGGCACGCAAGGGGCGGATCGCAACGACGACGGCGACCAGGGCGATCGGGTGCTCCAGCTCTACGACCCCGCGACGAGCACGCTCACGAACACGCGCCAGGCGGCGCACGAGTTCGTCTGCAACGACGCGTTCGTCGCCTTCCGCACGCCCGAGGACGAGCAGCAAGCGGACCTCAACACCGACGGCGACCTCCGCGATCGCGTCATCCAGGTCTACGAGCTCGCAAGCGCCACCGTCCGGAACAGCGGCCAGCCGGCCCGCCCGTGTACGTTCGACGCCTGCGATCCGCGCTTCCCGTACCGCGTCGCACCCGGCAGCGTGAAGTTTCTGACCTTCGAGTGCGACACGACGGGACCCGATCACGTTCCCGGCGACGACATCTGCGGCTTCGGCACGGATCTCAACAACGACGGCGATCCGGACGATCTGGTCATCCAGATCTTCGACCTCGCGAGCGGCATCACGCGCCCGATCGCGGCGCCGCTCGCGGGCGACCCCTTCCTCGGCGGGACCAACTCCGACGCGAGCGATCGCGGCGTCGTCTACCTCAGCAGCGGACGTTGCCTCGAGCCCTTGGGCGCGGTCTGCGCGACCGACGCGGACTGCACGGCGCCCGGCACGCACTGTCAGCTCGACGTCGAGTACGACTCCTGCTTCAGCCAGGACGACTGCGCCACGGGCCAGACCTGCGTCGACGAGGTCTGCCGTAGCGGCTTCTGTACCGCAGGATGCGAGAGCGACCCCGAGTGTCCGCTCGGCACCGAGTGCTCGGACGGGATCTGCCGCCGGGACCAGGGTGTATGTGCGACCGACCAGGACTGCCCACCGGGCATCGCCTGCCGCGACGAGGTCACCGTCCCCGCGAGCCCCGACACCGACGGGGACAGCGTCCCCGACCACGTCGACAATTGCCCCTACGCCGCCAACACGGCACAGACCGACACCGATGGCGACCACGTCGGCGACGCCTGCGACCTCGCGACGTGCGGCAACGGCGTCGTCGAGGCGCCCGACGAGGCGTGCGACGGCCTCGCCGCGCCCACGTGCTCCGGGCCGTGCCTCCCGAGCTGCCGCTGCGACACCGCGACGTGCACCGAGATGCCGAGCCGCCCCGGCCTCGTCCTCGTGAACGCGCGCCACGATCGCGGCCGGCTCCGCGTCGCGCTGACGCTCGGTCTCCAGGCCTACGCGGGCGAGCCGGTGACGGTCACGCTCTCGGACACGGACTCCGATCCCATCGCGTCGACGCAGCTCCCGACGCTCGCCGCGTCGGGCGCCGGGCGGTCGTGGCGCTACAAGTCGAAGGCACCGGGGCTCCGGCGCGTCGTGCTGCGGGCGCGGACGGCGGGCACGTTCTCGTTGGACGTGACGGCGCAACGATGGTTCGCAGCGGCGGCGGCGAATCGGCCGGCGGCGGAGACGCGCGTCACGGTCACGGTTGGGTCGCAGTGCTTCACGCACGTGGTTACGAGGAAGACCGACTAGCGACGCGCGGCGTGGATGCACCGGACGCCGCCCGCACGATGGCACGGCCCCGGCGGCCGTGAGGCGGGAATGAAAACGAAGCCCACCCAACCGCTCACCGGCTCGGCGCTGATCAAGGAGACCGCGCGGCGCATCCGCTTGGCGCGTAGCTACTGGGACGCCCACAACAACGCCGCCTGCCGGGGCGAGCGCGCGCAGGCCCTCGCGCTCTACGAATCGCTCAGCAAGGGCGAGCGCGCGAAGATTCCCCAGGTGCTTCGCGTCTGGCTGCGGTATCGGAGCGAGAAATACTTCGGCGCCGACCGGACGCCGCCCGGCACGAAGCGTTGACGGCCGGCGCGGCGGTCGCCGGCGGTAACGTCATCCGCTGAGTCGAGCCGCGTTCAGCGGAGCGTGCGAACTTGGCTCACCGGCAGCACGATCGCGCCGGGGCCGGGAAGTCCAATCGTCGTGTTGATCGCGGCCGCACTGGTCGCGGGGATACAGAAGAGTGACACCAGAGTGGTCTGCTCCGTCCCACACGTACCGACGCGGGTGACGTTACGCCCGAAGCACGGCCGGGGCTGATCGACACAAGTGCCGGCACCGGGGAAGAGCGCGTCGCAGTCTTCCTTGCCCGTCCCCGAACGGCACCGACGAAACGGCTGGTTCGCGCAGACGCTGTCGATCGGACCGTTCTCGCACACGCCGCTTGCCGGGCAGACACCATCGGGGTCGCAGGCGTTCGGCTGCACCTGGCCCGGGCAGAAGCAGCTACTGGGGGGAAAGGCGCCGGAGAGGCAGTCGAGGTTGGCGTCGAGCGTGATCGTCCCGGTGCTGAGCGGGCTCAAATCGATGGCGAGATCGCCGACGCTGCCGCCGGCCGGCAGACAATCGTTCGAGGTCATGCCGAAGTCCGGACCAGCGTCGGTGTTCTGGAACCGATCGCTGATGCCGGCGACGTCGCAGGCGGCGCCGGGGGTCGTGCCGCCGCTACACGTCCCATCCTTGACGCCGTCGTTCGGCGTCGGATCGCCGACGCACGGCGGACACGGCCTATCCGCATCCTCCACCTGGAAGACACGCCACGAGAGGCTGGCGCTCGACTCGGAGCAGCCGGAGCCGTCGTCGTACGTGCCGGTCATGGCCTCGCGGAACGAGCTGAGGACGCACACCGACACGCCACCGGCGGAGAGCGGCAGCGGGCCGCCGAAGGCCTGCCCGACGAGGTGGGTGCCGTCGATCGTGCACTCGTCGCCGCCGCAGCTCAGGTTGGCGGTCACCACGGTGTCCTGGGTCGCGACGGAGTTGTGCCAGATGCCGCTCCATCCGGCATCGAGGTCCGAGCCGGGGAGCGAGCGAATCGTGATCAGCAGCGGCCCGTCGGCCGTCGGCGTCGGGTGCGGGGTCGCCGTGGGCGTGGCGCCCGGCGTTCCGCCGCCGCCGTCACCACATGCCGCCGCGAAGACCGTCGCAGCCACCATGAGCACGATACGCCGTGTCCCCATCCGCATGCGTCAGGAGACCGCGAATCCCGCGATGCTGGCAAGCGCATCGACCGGGCGAAGGCTCCGCTCCGGAACTTTTTCTTCGCCGATCGTCATCGCGGCTCGCGCGCGTTCGCCATCAATCCGATCTGACGCAGATAGCCCGCGAGGTCCCAGTAGTCCTTGTGCACAACCACCTTGCCCTGCGGCGTGCGCGTTCCGATCGACACCCCGCGGAGGACGAAGCGCTTGCCCGTCGCGGGAAAGACGCCGACCGCGCCAGTGTTGGTGCCATGCGTCTCGGTCTCGAAGGCGAATTGATCGCCGCTCTCTTGCGCCGAGATGCACGTGAAGCGGATGTCGTTCGCCATCAGCAGCGCCTGCGCGCCCATGCGGATCACGCCGTCATGGCCGGTGAAGACCTGAGCCGTCGGCACATCCTCGTAGCGGACGTCCGGATCCATGAAGCTCAGCATGCGCATCCGGTCCGCGACTCCGCTGATGGGATCCGAAGCCTGCGCGTGCCGCGCCCAGGCGGCGAAATACTCCTCGACCCAATTCATGCGCGTCCCCCCGATCGGAAGTGGTGGCCGCAGGCGGGCGGGTCGGGGATGGCTTCTACGGTCGCCGGGTTCCCGCCACCCAGCGCGTACTGCCCGCCGGTGCCTCGCTGTCTTGCGCACACGCGAGGTGCGGCTCCCCGAAGCCATCCCCGACCCGCCCGCCTGCTGCATCATCTTCTACTTCTCATCTTCTCATCTTTTCATCTTCTCGACGCCGTCGGGTTCGGCACGGCGATGCGGTGCGGCGGCGATCGGTCCGCGCTTTGGCGCACGAGCCGAATCCGTCATGCTGCGGCCGCGCTCGGGAAGCGCAGCGAGGAGCATTGCCATGGCGATCGGATTCATGAAGCGACTCTTCGGCGGTGGGCCCGTCCCCGAACCGGCGGCCGCACCGCCTCCGGCCGAGCCCGATCCCCGCGCGGCGGTCGAGGAGGCGCGCGCCGCCAGCCGACGGATTCGTCGCGATCGCAATCCTCTCGAGTGGGCCGAGGCGCGCCAGCTCCTCGGCAGCGCCATGATCCACCTCGCCGGCACGCAAGACGGCGAGGGCGCGATCGACACGTACGAGGCGGCCGAGTCGGTCCTCGCCGAAGCGATCGCGACCGCGGGGCCGGACGCTCATCCCGGCTTTCTCGCGTCGATGATCAATCTCCATGGCTACGCGGCGTTCCGTCGGGGCGAACGGCTGGAAGGCGACGCCCAACGCGGCGCCTATGCCGACGCGGCCAAACGCTCCGCGCACGCGCTCGAGAAAGTCACCCCGGACACGCGGCGCGAGCTGTGGGTCGACATCGGCTTCTATCGCGGTGCAGCGCTGCAATCGCTCGCGTTGCTCGAGGATCCCGCAGCGGCTGCCGTCTCTCTCGACGGAGCGGCGGAAACCTTCCGCGCCATCGCCGAGCACGGGACCGACGACGGCACCGTGCATCCCATCGCCGCCTACAATCTCTACGTGGTCCTACAGAACCGCGCGCGCCTGGCTTCCGGCCGCGCGACGTTGCCCTATCTCGCCGAGGCACGGCAGGCGTTGCTCCAAGCGATGGCCAGCCCGTCGTTCGCCGCGAGTCACGCCGACAACGAATCGCGTCTCGCAGAGATCGACGCGGCGATCGGCGCAGCGGAAAGGTGAGTGCTTCGACGTCGTCGGCAAAGCCTGCCCGTACCCTCTCCGTCGGCGGCGGGTGCGTGGGCGAGCCGAGCAGAGGGCTCGCGCGCAGGAGACCGCAACTCCCGCGATCTGGCAAGCGCATCGGCCCGTGAAGCCTCTGCTTCCGAACATCTACCGATGCGAGAGCGCTTCGACGTGTGCCGTCAGCTCGCGTGCTAGACGGCGTGAGGTCACCGTCGGGTTGTCGGCGTGGGCGATCGCGAGGGCGGCTTCGGTGACGGCGCCCAGCAGCAGCGTCGCGGAGGCGGTGGGCTGGAGGTCGGCGCGGAGCCGCCCGCGTTTGGCGGCGGCGTGGAGGGATCGTTCCATGAGTTGCTGGAAGCCAGGCTCTTCGCAGCGGCGCCAGCGTTCCCAGCCGAGAACCGACGGACCGTCTTGGAGCAGAATGCGGCGCACGGTGGGATCGAGGATCGCCTTCAGGTAGACGCGCATCCCCTGGAGAAGGGCGGCAATCGGATCGTCGGTGGCTCGGCTCTTGGCAATCACCAAGGCGATCATGCGGCGGTGCTCGCGGCGGAAGACCTCCTCGAACAGCGCATCCTTCGAGCCGAAGTGGTGGTAGACCGCCCCCTTCGTCATGCGAGCGTCGGCGGCGACGCTTTCGAGCGAGACCTGAGCGTAGCCACGTGCGCCGAAGCTCAGGCGCGCCACCTCGAGCAGCGCCTCGATCGAAGCCTCGGAGCGCACCGCGAGGCGGCTCTTGGCGCGCGCTTCAGTCGTCACGCAGCATTGGCCGCGATGACCGATTGCGACGCCACGGCGGCGCGGCGATGGGCGAAGGCGGCCCGATAGACGGGGTCGCGCAGGAGCGCGAGCAGGGCATCGCGATCGGGATACCAGCCGACGACCACGAGATGGCTGTCGTCCGGATGGCCGAACATCGAGGTCAGGACGGGACTCGACAGCAGGAACCGTCCGCCTACGCGCTCCAGCGCCGGAACGCTCGTCGCCGCGTACGCCATGAAGGCTTCGAGGCCGCTCGCCTCGCGTCCGTCGTCATAGACGGCACGCTCGCGGAGGGTGAAGCGATTCACCAACGTGAGCGCGCCCGTGGCGTTCGGGTCGAAGACGAGACGCCAGCGACTGGCGGCCTCTCTGTCGTCGGGTTCGTAGAAGTCGACCAATTGCTCGAGCTCGGTGTCATCCAGCATCAGGATCTCCTTTGGGCCTACCGGAAGTACGTACCCACGGTATGTACGTGGCCCTTCCCTGCGTCAATGCCCGAGACGGCTGATTCCTGCGCCGCGGCCCGGCCATTCGACTCGGCGGTCACGCGGCCACGACGCTGGCGATGACGAAGTTTGGCCCGACGGCGACGCTGCCCGTCACGCGCCGAGTGCCGCGAGCGAATCGAGATCCAGCACCGCGATGCTGGTGCGTTCGATTGCCGCACGCACGATCGGCTCTTGCTGCAGCGTGGCGGCGGCGCCCGTGACGGCGACGGCGATCCACGCGTACACCGCGTGCAGTCGGTACTGCTCCCAGGCGACGTCGAACGCGGGCGGCGTCACGCCGTGCTCGGCGAGAGCGCGGAGATAGAGCGCAATCAAGGCGCGCTCGTGCTCGCGACGTACGGCGATGGGTAACGAGTTGGCGAGGAAGTAGGCCACATCGCGCATGCCTTGTGCGCGCTGGACCAGCTGCCAGTCGAGCAAGCCGACCGCGCCAGGAAGGAAATAGAGATTCCCGGCGTGTGCGTCGCCGTGGATCAGCGTGAGCGGCCCGCGTGCCCACGCGTCCTCGAGCGCGTCGCGGGCCGCGATGATGCGCGGCACGACGGCGCGTAGGTCGCGCGGTATGAGATCGCCGAACGCCGCGACGCCCGCCGGCACGGCGAGCGCGCAGAGGAAGCGCTCGACCGGGTAGAGGGCATTGTGATCGCGCGATTTCAGCCATGCGAGATCCGAGGCGAAACGCGGGGTCTCCCAACATGCCGCGTGAAGAAGCGCGAGGCGGACCATGACCAGGCGGGCCTCGTCGACGCCGAGGGCCTGCGATGCATCCCTAAACCGCGCGCCCCGCGCACCGAGATCCTCGAGCAGCAGCGCGAAGCTCCGCGCGCGGCCCGCGGCCGACGCGTGGTAGACGCGCGGCAGCTCGCCGGGGATGCCGCCCGCGACCTCGCGATAGAAACGCATCTCGGTGCTGCCGAGCTGCATGAGGTTGACGAAGAGCCGCGTGCGCACGTCGCCCGGCGCGAGCTTCACGAACAGCGACGCGGGTGGCAGGCCTCCGTGCCCGATGTCGCCATAGGTCACGCCGAGCCGGGCCCGCTCGGTCGTTCCCGCGTGCTGCTCCAGCACCTCGACCGCCGCGACACGGCAACCGGGGAAGGCTTCCTGGAGTGCCCGGCTGAGCCAGAGAGGGTCGACGTCGGCGACACGCGTCGGCTCGTCGCGACTCGCCGCGACCCGCGCCCACCCGAGCTCGGTCGCGGCGACACCCAAACGCCACGCCGTCACGACCCCGTCACGCCACGACGCTGCCGCGGTCCACCGCACTACGGGAATACTCGTTCCTGATCGCGGTCCGCCATCGGAGCGTCTCTTAGCCGCGCCGCGGTCGGTTTGGCGATCCTTCTCGAGAGCCGGCGATCACCGCGTTGTCGAGCGAACCCGCAGACCGACCGCCGTCCTGACGGCCTCCTCGCGAATAGTGCGCCAATTGGATCCAATCGCATCTCCAGCGGGCGCGCGCGCGCGGATTTCGCTGGACAACCGGGAGGACTACGGCGAACGTCTCCCGGCGTTTCTCGGATGCCCCACACGGACGCCGGCATCGATGTCCCGCGACCGAGTCCCACGATCGTAGCGCCGATTCGTCATTCGAGTCGGCCAGGAGGATCGTATGTCGTCTCGATCGTTCCGCTCGTCGCTTGCCTCCGGAATCGTCCCCGGCTTCGTGGGCGTGCTCCTCGCGATGCCCGCGTCCGTGTACGGGCAGAGTCCTACGCCCTTGCCAACCTCCTCGTTGCCGCCGGTCGAGGTGAACGGCGCGCTGCGCGTCGGCAAGGTCTGCGCTCCAGGAGATCCGCCGCTCCGCGCCATCGTCACGCACGCGGTCGTCGGCGCGAGCTCGACCAACGTGCCGGGCCAGACGCTGCACGGCAACGCGACCGTCACACGCGACGAGACCGCAACCGCGGAGGTGAACGACGGCAGCTATCGGATGGTGCTGACGCGCGAGATCAGCGGCCAACCGGTCGACTATCTGCTCAATTGGCAGGTCTACGTGGACGGCAATGTACGCGTCCTCGACCAGGACACGAGCGCCACCATGCCGCTCGCGGGCGACCTGCAGCTCGATCTCGGTTGGGAGAACGCCGTCAGCATTCTCGTCACGGTTGCGACCACCGGTGCCGACATCACGCAACTCCGCGGGATCGTGACGGCGCCCGGGATCGATTCCGCGTTCACGTCGTCGACCGAGCTCGCTCCACCGGCGGATCCCATCGGGTCTCCGGGCTACGTCAGCGTGACCGACGGCGGCGGCACCGAGCGCGCGACGTTCGAGCTCCTCGTGCCGCCCGGCCACGACTATGATGTCCAGGTCGAGGTCGGATTCGACGGCGGGGCCGCGCAGCTCGTCGAGACGTTTCATGTCGCGGCGGCGGATCTCCAGCCGTGCGGGACGTTCGTCGCCCCCGAAATCGTCGCCGCGCCGGAGCCTACTGGAATGCTGCTCTTCGATCTGTTCTTCGAGCCGGATCCAGCCGACATACTGGCCAACGTTGGACCACGCGCCACCTTCTACAACATGGCGTTCTTCGGCTCGAAACTGAACGGCGATCCCGTCGTGATCAACAGCAACGGATACCTCGAGGGGGGCAACTCGGTGTCCAACGGGCTCGGGCCAGTGCTGCTGAGCTCGGTCCCCGTGCCGTTCGGGATCTACTACATGACGATCTTCCCCGAGCACCCGAAGATCTCCCTGACGTGGCCCGACCGGACCGCGCCCTCCGACTTCCCCTCGTTCTTCAATTTTCCCGCACCCGGCACACCGCCGCTCTGGTCGCCGGTCCACTATGGAAGCTCGCCCGGGCACGGGATCGACGAGGACGGCGGGATCGTGCTCGACACGTTCGATGCCCAACCCGACGGCAGTGTCGTCGAGCGGCTCACGTTCCGTGTGCCGATGGCGTACGTGAGAGGTCAGCTCGGGCTCGCCGGATGCGTCGAGACCCGGAACATCGACGCGGGTCGCGCCGATGTCTTCGAGGAATATGGCCCCGGCGCCGGGACGCCGTACGTCAACGAGCTCGGACAGAACAGGACGCGCGGCAACCCCTACCAAGGGAATGGTCACGGCCTCTTCGAGAACGGCGGGACCGGGGTGTTCGAGATCCCACTCAGCGCCGGAACCTGGAGCGAGTACGCGTATCGCCTGCACCTGAGTGATGGGAACGGGCTCGACGACTATCTGGCCATCCTGCCCGACACGAGCCGGCGTTGGATCCACACCCTCCAACCGGGACGCGCCAATCAACTGGACCTGCCGAACACCCCGGTCTACCCGACGGGCTCCGTGGTCGTCCGGGTCACCGTGCAAAACACCCCCGAGCAGATCGCCGCCGGTGCACCGGTGCTCCGGCCCTTCCGCAAGCCGCGCCTGGCTGCCGTGTGTTGCGCTGGGCCCGCGGGCGCGGACTACGCCGTCAATGCCTTCTCGGGGCTGAACGGCGACACCGGCAAATTCTGGAGCTACTCGAACGGCGAGGACGTGCTGCGGAACGAGCACTTCGTGAGGATCATCGGGGTCGCGGACAGCGTCGCCGACATCGCGGTCACGGCCCAGGTGCCGGTGAATCCGGACGGCAGCGGCGCGGCCCCGTCCACGTCCTTTCCGAACGTCGCGCAGATTCCGTTCACGTTCAGCGCCGGCGGCTGCAACCAGACGTGCGTCGACGTCGTCACCAAGCTCTCGTATCCGGACGATGGAGCCGGGCCCGCGATCGACCACGACCCGCTGCCGCCGGTCACGGCCGCGGCGAGCATCGTCGTTGCGGGGACGGCCGTCGACGCGACGCTCGTCACGACCGTGACGGTCAATGGCCAGCCGGTCGCGACCGGCCCGCAGCCGACGCTGCCGTACCAGTTGCCGGTGTCGCTCGCGTTCGGCCTCAACACGATCACGATTCGCGCCACGGACGTGTGCGGGCACGTCACCGAATCGGAGCTGCAGATCACGCGCGCCCTGGTGACCTGCGGAGACGCCGTGGTCGATTCCGGCGAGACGTGCGACCCGCCGGGTTCACCGGTCGGCGTCAACGGAAATCCGTGCCGCGCGGACTGCACGGCCTGCGGTGACGGCGTCGTGCAGGGCGCCGACGGCGAGCAGTGCGACGACAACAACGATGCCGAATGCGATCCGGCCCGTCCCCAGAGGCCGCTGAACGGCGACGGGTGCAACGACATGTGTCTCGGCCTCATCTGCAACGATCCGGCGAGGATCAAGCTCACGGACCAGCTCGACGTCTTCAAGCTGCACGGCGTGCTGGTGCCCATCGCAGGCGATCCGATCGACTTCAGCGACGGCGCGATCGGCGTCCGCCTCGTGGCGGGCCACGAGATCGTCTTCGCGACGAGCCTCGAAAGCGGAGAGGTCGCGATCCGGAAGCGAGGGACGGCGACGTATAAGAACGCCGCCGCCAAACACGCCGGAGGTTTCTATCGATTCCAGGCGATCCGTACCCCCGACGGTCGCTTCAAAGTCAGCGGCATCTTCTACGGCGATCTCGAGAAGGCGACCCAGGACATGGTGACGTACGTCACCGTCGGCGCTCGAGAATGGTCGCTCCACGGTACGTGGCGCCGGAGACCGTCGGGCTGGCTGCTGCAGCATCCGCTGCGGTGAGACGTCTCGATCACGTCTCGATCACCCCGTTTGAGCTACTTCTCCAACATCCCGGCGCCGACGATCGGCAGCGCTTGGCTCTCCGAGTCGATCGCGCTGTTGATCGTCACGTCGAGTCGCTTCCGGTTGTGCCCGCCCACCACCAGGCTCAGCTGCAACGTGACCCCGCTACCGCCGTCGCCACACACCTGGCCGGGTCGCACTGCCAGCACGAGCGTCGCACTCCCGAGGCCGTCGTCGCCGAGCTGATACGTCCCCGTCACGTCAAAGGGACAAGTGAAGGGCGTTTGGGTCTGACCGGGGAAGGCGGGGACCGTCACCGTGATGATGCTGCCGCCTGTGACACTGGCCTTGCCGTCGAACGTGAGCGCCGAGAGCAGCTGGATGTCGAGGCGTTGCGTCATGGTGCCGTCCGAAAAATTGGCGCCCGCCGCCAGATGTCCGGTGTAGCGACCACGGAGACTGGGGGTGTCGAACCTGTCGCGCGCGGTCGCGCGATCAGTTCCGAAGAGCAGCACGGCAACGAGGAGTACGACGACGGAGAGCTTCTTCACGGCATTCCCTTTCGGAGCGCTGGACCTTCGCGCTGGCGCAAAATGGCAGGGACCGTGCCGCCTCAGACGCACCGCGCTACCGGGTTTTTCGACCCTTGACGTCGGCGATCGTTACCTAACCTGCGGGCTGCCGCACTTTTGTAACGCTGGCGTTCTCGCACAGGCGACAGCTGGTGACCGGCCACCACGCTCCGCGGCAGCGCGGCGCCGAGTGCAGCGTCTCAGGGGATAGGGACGGTCACGATGTTCTGATTCATCGTCACCGCGCCAATCACCGCCAGCATCCTACCTTCCACGACGGCGCCTATGTTCAGCGTGATCGACTGATCGGCCATGATGGTTCCCTTGAACACCGAAAAGTCTCCCAGCGTGGCAGAGCTTCCCACCTGCCAATAGACATTGCTCGCCTTGGCGTTGCCGGTGAGCAGGACATTCGTATTGGATGCCGTGATCAATGTCGTCCCGATCTGGAAGACGAAGAGCGCGTTGGCATCACCCATGGCATCGAGCGTGAGGTCGCCTGAGGAGATCGAGAGCGCGACGGGCGCGTTATACAGACCGGGCGTGAGCGTCGTGCCGCCGATGTCTCCGCCGCTGGCAATGATATTCAGGGTTCGATCTCTGACGTCGTTGTAGGCGGCGACCAAGTCGACTTTCGCCGCCGCGGCGGCGGCTTCAATGCGGGTGGTACCGACGACCATTCCCGGCGGGAAACCCGTGACGGAGCTCCCCGGGGAGAGCCCGAGATCGCCATTCACGATCGTAGCGCCGGTATTGGTGACGGTGGAGCCGGCCAGGATTGCGTAGTCGGCGGCGGTTCCGAGGATGTTCGGCGACGCGGTGGCCGTCGGGGTCGGGGTGGGTGTCGTGGTGGACGTGGGTGTGGCGGTCGCCGTGGGGGTGGGTGTCGCGGTCGCCGTGGGTGTGGGTGTGGCGGTGGGCGTGGGTGTGGCGGTCGCCGTGGGCGTCGCCGACGGCGTGGCGCTCGGCGTGACGGTCGCCGCCGCCGTGAACGTCGGGGTGGCAGTCGGGAACACTGACGGCGGCGGGCAGAAGTCGCTCGGCAGCGTCCGGCCGACGCGGGCGAACAACTCGACGGCACGCGGTACCTCGTGCTGGAGAAGATCCTCGGCCTGACACTTGTGCTGCCGGATGAGGCACTGCTTGTAGTCGTGAAGTATGGTCAGCGGCCCGATACCGTAGATTGCGCACGTGCTCGTGAGCGCGTCGAAATTGGCCCCGTTCGCCGCTTCCAGCACCGCGAACGGAACCTGCGCCGCCGTGCACCTGTCGTGGATCGACCGCGCAGCCGCCAGCTCGTACTCCGCAATCCGCGCGAGTTGACCGTCGCAGTCTCGACCCGCTCGCTCGAGGCACGCCTCGCCGCCAGCCGCGAGCTGAACACATTCGAAGACTTCGTCAGCGCACGTCTGCAACCGCCAGAGGTATCGGGTCTCGAAGCGGGTCGCCGCCTTCGTAATGGCGCGCTCGCAGCGCTCGATCGGCTTGCCGACGGCGACGTCGTCGACGCTCTCGCCACCGCCGCCGCGATCGATCAGGCACGAGTCGGCGTCCACAGGGACCCCCGCCAGCGCGAGCAGCTCGCGCGCCCGCGGCTCCTGCACGTCGAACAGCTCCTCGACCCGGCATTCGTGCTGCTGCACGACGCAACGGGCGATGTCGTCGAGCTGCGTCAGAGTGGTCGCAAACTCCGCCTGGCACTGTGGCGCCAGCGCCGCATACCCAAGACCGTCGACGCTCAGCATGTCGGCGACTGGGACTGGCCCGCAGGCGTCGACGATGCGACGCCCGAGCCTCGCCTCCGCGCCGGCGATTCGCGCGATGCGTGCCGCGCAGCGCCGCGCGACGGTCCCGTGACACGCGTGCCCGAGCGGCTTCGTCTGGATGCAGGCGAGGACGCTCGTGACGCACTGGTCGAGGCTCTTGAGCTCCATCTCGACAAAGCCCCTCGCGGCTTTCTTGATCGCCGCCTGACACTCGACCGCGTCCCGCGCCCGCTCCGGAGGGAGCGCCTGCCCGATCGCCGAGCC
Organism: Polyangiaceae bacterium; assembly: GCA_031400185.1. Lineage (GTDB taxonomy): Bacteria > Desulfobacterota > Binatia > UTPRO1 > UTPRO1 > UTPRO1. Next base: position 822 of record JANNPN010000192.1, on the reverse strand, counting down.
GACGAAGACGCCGCCGATGATGCAGACGCTCGCGAGAACCAATGTTGTGATGCGAATGACCGGTGTACCCATGACATCTCCGCACGCCCGTCTGCGGGAGTGAGTCTCGCGCGCGGTGAGCGCGCCATTACGTCGAACGACTGTGACTCATGAGACCCACCTCCACATTCCTTGTCAATTTTTCTGCATCATTTTAATCGAACACTAATGCTAGATGGCTTGCTAACGGGATGACATATCATGTCATATGTCGCGCCGGCCGGCGGTGAGTCTGCTCGTCGCCGCGTTCATGAGCTCCGCACCTGCGACACACGAAGTGCGTGAACCATTGGCGTCGTCGGCCGCATACTTATGATCAAGTCGCGCGGTGATCATGGGAATGTTTGAATTGATTTGCCTTCACGCTGCGAAGACGTGATCGACGTCGACGCTTCGACCAAAGGACACGCAATGACCGCCATTCAATTCATCTGCGGACGTGCGAGGAGCACGTACGTCGGGGGAGCTCGGCTGGGGTCGTTTGGACAGGCGGCGTAGCGCCTAGGCGTCGAACGCCGTGCGGACGATGCGGGGGGCGGCCCCCACATCGTCCGCATTCGTCACGGGGTCGACGTTGGCGTCGGCGTCGGCGTGGCGGTCTCCGTCGCGGTGACCGTCGGCGTCGGCGTGGCGGTCTCCGTCGCGGTGACCGTCGGCGTCGGCGTGGCGGTCTCCGTCGCGGTGACCGTCGGCGTCGGCGTGGCGGTCTCCGTCGCGGTGGCCGTGACCGTGGGCGTGGCGGTCTCCGTCGCGGTGACCGTCGGCGTCGGCGTGGCGGTCTCC